>JACIYD010000053.1 GCA_014360105.1 Clostridia bacterium | reverse complement strand
TCGGGCCTCAACAGCCCCGTTAAGAGCAGGGCCAGGGTGGTCTTGCCGCTCCCGCTCTCCCCGACCACCCCCACCGTCTCCCCCCGGTCTATCGCCAGGCTGGCCCGGGCCACGGCCCGCACCAGCCTCTTGGCGGGCCAACCCACCCTATAGGTCTTGCCCAGATCCCTTGCTTCCACCAGCATAAAGCCAGCACCTCACCTGCCGGCCACGATGCTCAAAGAGCGGGGGCTCTTCCCGGCAGCGGTCAAAGACGCGGGGGCAGCGCTCCCGAAACCGGCAACCCGGTTCCCCGTAGCGGGCGTGGGCCGGCGCATAGCCGGGGAGGGGTTCCAGGCCCCGTGCGGGCAAAGCCGCCAAAAGGGCGCAGGAATAGGGGTGAAGGGGCCGGTCGAAAAAGCTTTCTCGGGGCGACACTTCTACGAGCTGGGCCGCGTACATCACCGCCACCTGGTGGGCAAATTTCTCCGCAAACCACAAGTCATGGGTAACGGCCAAAATGGTCTTGCCTTCCAGGCCGGCGAAAAGGGCCAGGACTTCCTCGCGTCGGGCCCAATCCACTCCCTTGGTGGGCTCATCGGCCAAGAGAACCTCGGCTTCCGCCGCCACCCCCATAGCCACCAGCGCCCGCTGCTTCATCCCGCCGCTATACTGGTGCGGGTAGTCGAAAGCTCTCTTGGGCGCCTCGGGAATGCCCAGGCGGTCGAGCAGGGACAACGCTCTCGACAGAGCGGCCGTTCTCGCCAAGCCAAAGTGGAGCATCAAGGGCTCGGCCACCTGGAAAACTACGGTGAAGACGGGGTTGAGCGCTCCGCCGGCTCCTTGAGGAATGTAGGCCAGCTTGCGCCCCCGCAGGCGGCAAAGCTCGTCGGCCGAACAGCGGAGCAAGTCCGCGCCATCGTAACGCACTTCTCCGAAGACCCGGGCGGCGGGCGGCAGCAGCCGAAGCAAGGCCAGGAGCAATACGCTCTTGCCGCTCCCCGTTTCCCCAACCAGCGCCAGCCTTTCTCCTCTTCTCACTTCTAGATCCACCCGGTCTACTGCCCGGATCAGGCCCTCGGCGGTGGGGAATTCCACGGTCAGGCCTTTGAGTACCAGCACCGGAGGGTCCAACGGCAACACCACCAAAAAAGCCACGGAGGCCGCCTTTCTCTACCGAGAAAGGTGATCCGGCCTCCGTGGCCGTTTCGCAGTACAGGCTTCTATCGTTTGGCTAGTCGAGAAAACCCGCGGCTCCGCGCCGCGTTCCAAAATGATCCTTCCGGCGAAGATTTTACTATGGCCCCGCCGCCCCCGTCAACAACAAAGTGCTACCGCAAATCGCGGAGCCACCGGAACGTGATGGCGGGGGTGAACTTGGGAGAGGCGGCCTACATCGTCAGCCGGAAAGCGGGGGTGGGCAAGAGAGATTTATTCCTCCTTGCAGTCGAGGCCCTGCCGCTCCGGGTCGTAAGCGCCGATAAGGAACTCGCCTTGATCGCCGCCGAGTTTAAGGCCGACCTACCAATGGCCTTCGCCGACTGCTTCGTCCTGGCTCTGGCCAGGCTCGTCGGAGGAGCGGTGGTCCTTAAGCCCATCACAAACTGTCCACAAAGGAGATATCTTGCGTTGGCCTGGGCCTGGGATCCGGGATAACCGCCGCTCCACACATATCGGTCGCCAGGCCCTGGCGGAGGGGTGACCCCGGCGAAGGGCGTACCGCCGTTGGCGCCGTTTTCCGTCCCCCGGCGGCCAGCGCTTGCGTAGCCCTTGAATTGGGCGGCCAGGTAGCAGGCGTGGTTGGAGGCCTTCATGCAGTATTGGCCTGTTTGCTGCCTGGGATACTCGTCTGCCGAGCCCCCGCGGCGGCATTATGCCGAAACCACGGATGCGAAGACCTCCACCAAATGAGGGTCGAACTGGCTCCCCGCGCACCTCTTGAGCTCCGCCAATGCTGCCTCTACCGACACCGGCTCCCTGTAAGGCCGACGCGAGGTCATCGCGTCGAAGGCGTCGGCAATGGCCAGGATGCGGCACTCCACGGGTATCTCATCGCCCTTGAGCCCGAGGGGGTAGCCGGTGCCGTCCCACCTTTCGTGATGCTTGAGGATTAGGTCCGCCACCCCGGCCAGGTCGGGAGAGGACAGCGCGATGCGGTAGCCCCTCTCGCAATGCTGGCGCATGATATTTAACTCTTCCTCTGTCAGCGGGCCTTTCTTAAAGAGAACGCTGTCGGGCACGGCCACCTTCCCCAAATCATGCACCCTGGCCAAAAGCGCCAGGTCGGCCGTCTGCCGGGGGGAAAGGCCTATCCTCTCGCCCACCTTCAGGCACCACTCTTCCACTCTCTGCGCGTGGCCCGCAGCGACGAAATCCTTTTCCTCCAGTACCGCCAACAGGGCGCTAATGATCTGGTTGCGGGCGCTGGTCCTGTGCATGAGCTTGTGGCGGTACATCAGGTCATCGGCTTTTCTAAAGGTCTCCTCCAGCGGTTCCTCGCTGCCTTTGCTCGTAGCGTATCCCCAAGACAGGTGCAAAGGCAGCTCGGGGTGCTGCGCGTTGTGCTCTCCGACCCGCGCCGTTATGCGGCGGGCGATTTCGGCCGCGGCTTTCTCGTCCATTCTGGGCAAAAGGACCGCAAATTCGTCGCCGCCTATGCGGGCAAGAATGTCGGAGCGCCGCAAGGAAGCCCTTAAGATGCCGGCACAGGCTTTGAGCATTTCGTCGCCCTTGGCGTGGCCAAGGGTGTCGTTGACCAGTTTCAAGCCGTCCAGGTCGGCCACCAGGACGGTTATTGGGTAATCGCGCCCGCCCGCCAGCCGTTTGAGTTCCTCCTCGAAAAAGGCGCGGTTGTAGAGGCCTGTCAGCTGGTCGTGCAGGCTCAGGTACTTCAACTGCTCCTCGTAGCGCTTGCGCTCGGTGACCTCCAGGGTCGTTTCAACCGCGCCTATTACGTTTCCGGCTTCGTCCGTGACCGGAGAGGCGGTTATGTGCCAGTAGCGGCCGTCGGGAGAGGCAATCTCGCCCGCGCTTACCCGGCCGGTTTCCATGGCCCGGACGACCGGGCAGCCCGCGCAGGGCAGATCGCGACCGCGCCATATTTGGTGGCATTTGGCCCCCCAGAGCTCTTCAGGGCTCATGCCGACGGACGCGGCGGCCGCGCGGTTGGCCCAGATTATGTGCATGTCGCGGTCAAGGTACAAGACCAGCTCCACAAGGCTGTCGAGAATGAGGGTCTTTTCCGCCGCCAGCCTCCGCAGCTCCTCTTCCAAAAGCTGGCGCGCGCTCACGTCCGTGAGGAAGCTCAAGGTAGCGGGCCCTCCCTCCCATTCGACCGCGACCGTGTTGGCTTCTACCCACCTGGCGGTTCCGTCGCCGGCCATCACCCTGAACGCAAACGTGCACGCGCCGGGCGCGCCGCCCGCCGGCCGCCTTGTGCGGGCAAGGACCTCCTTCCTGTCTTCCGGGTGGACCAAGTCGGCGACCGCGGCGCCAACCAGCTCCGACCGCCGTCGGCCGGTCAGCCCGGCGGCCGCTGGGTTGGCGAACTTCATCACGCCGTCCTGCACCACAACGATGGCCTCGGCGGCGTTCTCCACCACCTCCCTGTACTCCCTGTCCCTCTTCTCAAGCCGCTCCACCATCCTGTTTATCTCCGCCGAGAGAAGAGAAAGCTCGTCGCCGCCCGGCAGGACCCCGACCCTCCCGGGGTTGCCGCCCACCCCGGCCACCTCGTCGGTCAGCCTCTTCAGCCGCAGAAGGACCGCCCTGTCCAGCCAGAATATGGCCGCGGCCCCGGCCACCACCCCCAGCAGCAGCGCCAGGACGAGGCCCAGCCTTCTCACGACCCCGAGCACCGCCGCCGCCTGCCGGGGAACGCCGACCCGCAGAATGAGGGCCGCCCCGCCGCGGATGTCCCTTAAGACCGTGTAGGCGACCCCTTCGGACGGAGATTCAGGCGCAAACCAAAAAGGCTCTCCGCTTTCCAGCCGGCCCGCCGGCTCAAGCCGCCCGAGGTCCACGGCACCCGGAGGAAGGAGGGAGAGCGGCAGGCGGACGGCTTCCGAAAGCCTCGCCGCTTCGCCGGCGGTCAGAACGCGGGCGAAAATCAGGACCCCCCGCGCCGGCCCGCTCTCGTCGCTCTTGAGAATCGGCCTTGCGGCGACCAGCATCAGCCCCTCCGGCAGCGCGACTATTCCCTTCTTGGCCTCAGGCTCCTGCCCCGCCCGGAACAAGCTCGCCGCCAGGCCCGTGGGCACCGGGATGTCCCGCCCGGCGCGCGGGTCGTAGCCCCTGGCGTAAACAGCGCGGCCCTTGCGGTCCAGCAGCACGATGTAGTTCGCCCTTATGCCCTCGAAGGTCGTGTCTACAAGGTTGCTCCTGACGTACTCCTCGTTTCCGTCCTCAACGAAAGCGTAGGTGTCGTCCCAAGAGGCCCAGTCCCAGGCGAAGTCGTCCAGGGCGGCCACCTCCCGCTCGAGAACGCCCAGGACGCGCTCCACGTCCTTTCGGACCGCGCCCCTCTCCAGCTCGGCCGCCGTCCGCTTTGCCACCGCATGGGAAACGGCAAAAAAACCGAGGATGAGAACGGCAAAGAAAGCGACTGCCGTCAGCACCGTCTTCGTTCTCAAGGAGGTTAGCCTTGACACGGAACTCTTCCCCTTTGCCGGTTGCTCCCGGCAGAAATGCTACCTGGCATCAATGAGAAGTCCATCCCAAGTGGGCCGGCAGCCGTCCCGCCGAACTCCGCGCCACCCTTTCGCCGCCAGCGCAAGGCAAGAGCGCCAGGCATATCCCAGGAATTCCCCGGTGGCCATCAGCAGGAGGCCGACGACGAAGCAACCGAAGGCCCGCGGCATTCGCGCACGGTGGGCAGACCGAAGATAATAGGTCAGGGCCACCACGGTACACGCCCCGTAGGTGACCGTCTTGACAAGGCCCAACCAAAGAAGAACCGCTGAGGTGCCCATCGTTTCGTCTTTTGCGCTGAGTGGTCCTGCCGGCACGTAATTGGCGGTTCGCTTTTTGGCCCCGTTTTTCCTGCCGGTCACGCGAAAAAAACCTACCTTCGTCGAGAGGCGCACCAGCTCTTTTCCTGCGGTCGCATCGCCCGCGGCAACGGGCAGGGCCACGAGCTTGCCCTCCTGCCGCGCTGTGAAGCTGGTGATGCCTTCCGCCACGGGATTACCGCCGGCAGTCTTCACGTCCAAAATACCATCGTCCGGCGCGACAACCAGGTAGAGAACCCCGCCAGCTTGGTGATATTACCTCTCTCTAACTCTAACCATCTTTAGAAAAGCCTCTATGCGAGTGCGAAGGCTTTCCGTATCTTGATCGCTGTAGTCTGTAACTAGATGCGTCACCGGTATACCTGCTTCCTTTAGTACCTTTGTTACCAAATAACTCTCTGTACAAGCTGCAGAACTGGAGGCTGATATCCACGACGGCATCAGCTTTGTATTCCGAAACCCCCTATATACAGTCTAAATCCATTCCCAACTGTTCCCACATCTGGCGGTAATCGCCCATCGGCATTATCCCTCCCAGCTTATTGTTCCTTCTTCCGTCAGCAGCCGCGCTGAGCCAGCGGGCTAAGACCGCCGTACCCGGACCACCTCAATCCGGCCGGCCGGTTCCGCCACCACTTCGCCCACGACCGCCGCCAGCACCCCTCGCTCCCGCAAACGGTTCAAGCATTCTTCCTCCCGGCCCGCCGGTACGGTGAAAAGCAGTCCCCCGGAGGTCTGGGGGTCAAAAAGCAGGTCTTGCTCCGCCTCATTTACATCGCCGGCAAAAGAAACGCGATCCGCCAGGAAACTGCGGTTGGCGTAAGCTCCGCCCGGCACCAGCCCCATGGCCGCCAGCTCGAGCGCCTGTGGGTACACCGGAATCGCTTCCAGCCAGAAGCGCAGGCCCGCGCCGCTGGCCAAGGCCATCTCCGCGGCATGGCCTAGAAGACCGAATCCGGTAACGTCGGTGCAGCTCCGCACCCCCAGCTTCAAGGCCACCTCCGCCGCGGCACGGTTGAGAGCGGCCATGGCCGCCGTGGCCGTCTGTACCGCTTCCGGGCCCGCCATGCCGGCCTTGATGGCGGTGCTGATTATCCCGCTGCCCAGGGGCTTGGTGAGGATGAGCACCTCCCCCGGCTGCGCCCGTGCATTGGTCATCAGCTTGTCCGGGTGGACGATGCCCGTCACCGCCAGGCCATACTTCGGCTCCGGGTCCTCTACGGTATGTCCGCCTACCACCACCGCCCCGGCCTCAAGGACCTTGTCCGCGCCGCCACGGAGGATCTCCCGCAGGATGCCCAGATCGAGCTTGCGCGAAGGAAAACAGACCACGTTCATCGCGGTTAAGGGCATACCGCCCATGGCGTAGACATCGCTAAGCGCGTTGGCCGCGGCGATCTGTCCGAAAAGGTAGGGGTCGTCAACAATAGGGGTAAAGAAGTCTATGGTCTGTATCAAGGCTCTTTCCTGGTCGAGGAGGTAGACGCCGGCGTCGTCGGAGGTCTCCGGGCCCACCAGAAGCCGGTCACTGGGCATTTGGGGCACTTGCTCCAAAATTTTGGCCAGGGTCCCCGGACCCACTTTGGCCGCTCAGCCAGCGCTAGAGCAAAGCTTGGTAAGCCGCACCCGCTCCACCTGCGTTACCCCCTTCCCACTGACCGCTTCCGCAGGGGTGGTTTTTGAGCCTTACCACGTCACCGAGGGCGTAGCGGCGCATCGTATCGCCTCCCGGTCAGAAGTTGATCACCTTTTCTGCCTCCGCCAAGGCGGAGACAACGCTGTACATGTTGGTTATCGAACCCACACGAAGCCTTTCCAAGAGATTGTAATAGTCCAGGCAGGTGCCGCAGGCGGCGATCTCCACCCCTCGCTGCTCCAGCGTCATCAGACTGTCCAGAACCGGCGAGCCCTCGCAGGCCAACTTTACGCCGGAGTTGATGAGCAGAATCTTTTTGGGGAGGGATTCGGCCTGGGCCAGGGTACCCAGAAAACTTTGCATGAGCACGCGGCCCAGCTCTTCGTCTCCCGAGCCCAGTAGGGCGCTGGAGATCACCATGACCTCCTCGGACATGGAGCCTATGGCTCTGCGCAGCTCCGTCCCCTCGCTCCGGCGTATATGAATATAGTAGTCGCTCCCCTTTTGCTCCACCTCCGCCCGCAGACCCTGGCTCTGGACGAACTTCACCACGTTATCCCGCGCGGTTTCGTTGTCCACGATGGTGATCAGAGAGCCCTCACCCATCTCCTCTAGCGCCCGCTTGGTGCTAAGTAACGGCTGAGGACAGGCGAGACCCCGTGCATCCACTATCCGCTCCACACCTCTTTCCTCCTTTTTTGGCCTGGATGCTTTCAAAACAAAATCGTTGAACCCGTTGTAGTCCTGCCTAACAACGACGCTATTAGCCGCCAGCACGGCTGGCTAAAAGCGCGCCTTTCGCGCCTTCTGGGCTTTACGTCCGACGCAGAGATCGTTGCTTTTGCCATTTAAGCGCACCTTTATCCATAACTCCTTCCGCCAGCCCCAGGAAGCCTTGGGCGGTAAGACTCCCGCCGAACACGCCAGCGCTGAGGTCTTCCGCCTGGCTAATCCTTACAACTCCTTGATGCATTACGTGTTCCGGGCTTCTCGCTTGGTCGCGGCTTAATACTTCCGCCTTGAGCAAGTCTGAGGTGGTCGTTTGAACCAACCCGTCCCTTTTGCTGGCTACCTCATAAGGCAAACCTGATACGAAGATGGATTACCTCCCTATGACCCCCCAGGAACTAAATATTGACTGTCTCTCTAGTTGTTACTACCTACTTCCATCCTTTCGGGAGATCGGTGTGACACCAAAGTTTGCCTCGACGGATACGGCTGGCCGAACGGAACAGCGGTTATCTTGGCTTAACGTTCCCGCCTTCTAGCCCTAAGCATTTCGATAAATCCTTCGAGCCTGGTGCGAGTATTCCCCTTCATTTGGTATCTACCATCTTTGCCGATCTCGACGGGGACGTCTTCCAGTATGTTCATCATGTAAGGAATGCCAAATTCTTTCTTAATGGCATCACCTATATAACGGGCGTACTGGGGATCGAACTGGCAACCCCATACTCCCGTAAACAGGACTCCTTCAGGTCGGTACTTTTCAACCATTTTCAGAGCCCAATTAGTTCGTTCTTCTAGGGGCAAGGCGCTTGACCAAGGCGATCTCTCAAGGCTCCACTCAGCCATGGCCCGGCATGGATCTCCTGTGTCCGAAGGGATGGGCTGCGAGTGAGGCTCTTGAACCA
>JACIYD010000529.1 GCA_014360105.1 Clostridia bacterium | reverse complement strand
GACTTCCTGCGGCTGGCGAAGGAAGCCCGCTTTGTCACGGCGCTGACGACCAATGGTACTGTCTGGCCGCTGCCGCCGGGGATTGGGGAGTGGCTTGACAATCTTGCGGTTTCGGCCGGGAAGGTTCAAGGTTGGGACGCGGGGTTGAGAGGTCTGCTTGCCGGGCCTTCGGCAGTGACCGTCAATTTGCTGCTGCTCCGGGGCGGCCTGGCGGCGGTGAAGGAGCAGGCGGCCGAGGCCGTGGCGGCCGGCTGCCGCAAGCTGCTGTTCATCGCTTACAAAGGTTGCGAGGAACGCTTCAGGCCGCGGCAGGAGGAACTGGCAAATCTTTTCGGCCTGGCGGCTTATCTTAGCGGCCGCGGAATTGAGGCGGCGGTGGACGCCTACACGCTGCGGCGGCTGGGTTTTCTCAAGACGTGTGCCGATGGCTTTCGCCGCTGGGACGTCCGGGGCAGGCAGGAACCCTGCTGCTTCCCCGGTTGCGAGTACTACGCGGCGTAGGTTCGCCGCCATTACCGGATGGGCCGGTTTTGCCCCTTGTTTCCCGGCCCCGGCCGTGCTATACTTATTCCAGCAAGGTTATCTTTTTGCCCGCTGGCGCGACCGGCAGGGCAAGGGATGCGTAATGTTAGGCCTGGCGCGACCGGGCCGAGAGAGATGTTCCCGGCGAGAGCCGGGAATTTGTGTCTGCGGCGGGAGGTAATAGGTATGAAGGTGGTCGGCAGGCGCCTGCCGCCGGGGAACCCGTTCGCCTCGGGCGAGTGGGACGGCTTTTTGGAGCTGGCGGAAACGTTTCGCCTTAAAAAGGGATTTGTTCCGCGTGGTGTCTACAGGTTTCGCAGTTATCAGGAGGAGTTGGAATGGGAAGACAGGATGCTTCTAGGGGAGGTGGCAGGAGCAGGTTACCGACGAAACAAGGGCCGAAAGGGAAGGACGCTTCCGGCCTAATGCTGTCGGGAAGCTCCAAGCAATAGGTCAGCGGATTGTCACAAAGTTTGCGGACTGATCCTGGCAGTTCTATCGGGATCTTTTTTTGCGCTAGCAAAGGAGGTTGCTAAGATTGTATGGAAATGGCCGCCCACTACGGTGTACAATAGCACCGGGGGTGGTCTCCTTGAAGGAAGTTGTCCTGCGCATTCCCGAGGAAGTTCGTCTGGCTATTGGCCCAGGAAAAGATCTTGCAGGCGAGTTGCTCAAAAGGATCGCTGTGGCTCTTTACGCCGAGAAGAAGATTTCCATGGGCAAGGCGGTCGAGCTATCCGGCCTCACCTATGATCGCTTCATGGACCTTTTGGGCGAAGTGGGCA
>JACIYD010000528.1 GCA_014360105.1 Clostridia bacterium | reverse complement strand
CCGGTTCCATGTTCCCCTCGCAGCTCGACCGCTTCCGGCCCATTCCGGAGTTTTCCAACTACCGGACGCCAATTCCGAACGTCTACATCTGTAGTGCCAACCTGCATTCGGCCGGCGGGATCGGGCGCGGCAGCGGGTATAACTGCTTCAAGGTGATTGCCGAAGATCTACATCTGGAAAAGATCTGGGAAAAAGCGGGTCGGCCTTATTAGCCAAGAAACGCCATTCTCGAAGGAGGCGAGCTCGGTGGCGGTCAGGGTTGATATGACGCTGTGTAATCTCTGCGGCGGCTGTACCTACATTTGCGAACAAGAGGCGCTGCGGATCGAGGGCGACCTCCTCCTGGTCGACGAGGCGCGTTGCCAGGACTGCGGCGAGTGCGTCAAGAACTGTGCCGCCGGCGCCCTGGTGGCCGCCTGAGAGCGGCGTAAGACAAGGTCAGAGGCAGACTTAGGAGTAAGGAGGTGCGGCAGATGACGAACCTGGCCGGGAAGGTGGCCATCGTAACGGGGTCGGCGCAAGGTCTGGGCCGTACTTTTTGCCTGGCGCTGGCCCGCGAGGGAGCCACCGTTGCCTGTGTTGGCCACCGCAATATGGCCGGCGCCGAGGCTACGGCGAAGGAGATCGAGGCCGGCGGTGGCCGGGCGATGGTGGTGCAGGCGGATGTGAGTAGCGAAGAGGCGACCTTGGCCATGGCCAAGGTCGTGGCCGAGCGTTTTGGGCGCATCGATATCCTGGTGAACAATGCGGCTTTTTATGCAAATATCTCGCGGCGGCCGTTTAACGAAATTGACGCGGCGGAATTCGACCGCGTGATGCAGATCAACGTGAAGGGCCCCTGGCTCTGCACGCGGGCCGTCTTTCCCTACATGCGGGCCCAAGGGAAAGGCAAAATCATCAATATGGCCTCGGAGGTCTTCTTCAGCGGCTCCCACGGTTTCAGCCACTATGTGGCCTCCAAGGGCGGCGTGATCGGCCTGACGCGCGCCCTCGCCAGGGAATTGGGGCCCTACAACATTTGTGTCAACGCCATTGCGCCCGGCTTTACCGATACCGAGGGCAGCCGCACGGTGACCAGCGACATTACCAAGTACGATGTTGGGCCAAACTGCATCAAACGTCTGGAGCAACCGCAAGACCTGGTGGGCGTCCTCCTCCTGCTGGCTTCCGACGCGGCGGACTTCATTACCGGCCAGACGATTCTGGTCGACGGCGGGCGTTTTATGCACTAGGGCGAAGACGGCGCGCCGCCCGCAAGCGGGCGGCCGCGCCCGCGGTTTACCGGGAAGAGGCGATGAAGGAGGTGGGAGGTGTCGC
>JACIYD010000527.1 GCA_014360105.1 Clostridia bacterium | reverse complement strand
GAAGCAGGGCGCGGGCGAAACCCCGCGCCCTCTGCTCCGCGAACCCCCGCTCCGGCGGCCGCCCCCGCGGTCCGCGATAGAACTGCGGCTACGCCTCCCCCCCCTCTCCGCCGCCCTTGCCAGATCCGCCGCGCTCGGCACCGTGTATTTGGCGGTGGTGTCAAGCCTGGCGTGGCCCAGCATGGCGGCGACTTCGGTCAACTGCGCCCCGGCCCTGAGCATGTTCGTGGCGCAGGTGTGCCTCAGGACATGCGGCTTGAGGGTCGGAATCCTTGCCTTCCAGCCGTACTTCTTCACCGCCCGCCAGGCCGCGGAAGCGGAAAGCGGCCGGCTGTCATCCTCTCCCGGGAAAAGCCACTCCGAACCCGCATGCCGCCTCTCCCTCTCGGCCAGCCACGCCCTGAGCGCCTTCCTGGCCTCCGGCGGGACCGGGACCTCCCGCCACCTGCCGCCCTTGCCCGACCTGACGATCAAGGTCCCGGAGCGGTCGGAGAGGCTCACGTCGGAGATCCTGAGACTGCAGGCCTCCGACAGCCTAAGGCCGCAGGAGAGCATCACCCGCACCAGGGCAATATCCCTGGCGTTGGCCTCCCTTTCCACCTCCCGCAGCAGCCGGTTCACGTCGGCGCGCTCAAGGCCCTGGGGCGCGCGCTTCGCCTCCGGCACCCCTCTGGGGAACTCTGGCACCCTGGGCGCAAGGCCGCGCTTCGCGCACCACTCAAGCCAGCCTTTGAGGGCCTTCATTCTGCGGTTGATGGTCGCAGGTCTAAGGTTCCTGACGTTCCTCAGCCAGCCCTGGTACTCCCTGAGGTCCACGGCGGTGACCTTGGCGGGATCCGGATCCTCACCGTAGGCGCCGCGGTGCCACGCCGCGAAGGCGGCCAGGTCTTTCCGGTAGCCGCTGACGGTGTGCGGGGAGGCGTCCCTTTCCTGGGCAAGCCAGTCAAGGTATGGGCCGAAGGTCGCGTTCACAGCTTTCACCCCTTTCCTCCTGGAAGAGTACGCCTCGAAGCGTAAATCAACAGTTCGTCTCAGATGCGGCTGCGCAGAGAAACTCCTGAAGCGTAAATCGATTTACAACCTGGGTTGTAAGGGGCGGGCCTCCGGCGGCACTCTATAAATCAATTTATAACTACCTCCTGAAGGTCGCCCGCCCTTTTCCCGGGCTGCGGCTGATTTATAGCCCGCCGCCCGCCGGGGCCTTCTCCCGCGCCTCCGCCCGCATCTCTTCCAGCCGCAGCTCTATTGCCGCCGCCTCTACTGCCGCCAAGAGTTCCGGCGGCGCCCACCCGGCTATCTCCTCCAGGGCCTGCTGGAGGG
>JACIYD010000526.1 GCA_014360105.1 Clostridia bacterium | reverse complement strand
CCGCCCTAGAGGGCGCCCCGCCTGCGGCCCGCTTCTTTCCAGCCCTCCCTGAAGGCACGGCTCCAGGCGACCAGGATGTCATAAAGCGAAAGGAACAGCAGAGCCAGGAGGGGCGGGCCGAGCCTTGCGGCCGCCCAGGCCAGGGCCAAGAGGCAACCGAGCCCAAAGAAGAACTAAAACGCGTTCAGGAGCATCACCGGCGCTCACCCCTAAGGCGATCCTACGCCACCTTGGAAACGGTTGTCAACCGGGAAGGAGGCCAAAGCAAAGGCGCCCGCCGCCGCGGCCCGGCATGCCAGGGTGCCAGTAGTGCCCATACGACAAGGGCGGCCACCTCACCGGTACCCGCCATCGACCAAGCTCTTCACTTCCGCGTAGCCCACGCCGTCTTGCCTTGCCACCACTACGGTGAGGACGGTGACCGATTTCTGCAGCTCCTTGATGAGCGGCTCGATCCGCACCAAAAGGCAGAAGGCCAGGAGCCTATAAGTATCGAAGCGGTCATCGCCCAATTCGACCGCGGGATCCGGGTAATCTGCCGTATGAACCTCTACCGGAGATCTAAGACGGAAGACCGTTTCGGTAACCACCTGTACGCCTGTAATAGGGTTCCAAAAGGTTCCGGCGCCGCGCTGTTCTGGGCTTAGATGCTTTAGCATTCCCGCGCACGCCCTGGCAACGGCCTCCGCCTTTGCCGGGCAGGCAGCGAGAGGGACACCTCCACCTCCGTGCCTTCCGGCAGCGGCGGCTCCTCGACCAGCTCGATTGTCCTTCCCCGCACTGTCCCACGGTACGTCACCGTTATCAACCCCTCCCGCGACCGTGCTGGCGACCTCCCTGTGATACTATTCCAGCACCTAGCGCGGCAAACCTGCCTCCTTTCCGCATCTAGGCCGCCCGGCTGTACAGCCGCCGGGAGGCGGGATATAATGAGCTTGAGCCGCTTGAAGGGGGGGGCTTTGCCCGTGAAGAAGACCGTTCGCGCGCGGTTCGACGGCCGGGCCCTGTGGCCCGAGGAGCCGCTGGACCTGCCGCCGGACACCCCGGGGGAGATCACCCTGCGGAAGGCGGCCGACCGCCCGACCCGCTCCTTCCTGGCGGTGGCCCGCTCCCTCAACCTGGAGGGGCCGAGGGACTGGTCCCGCCGCCTGGAGGATTACGTCTGCGGGGAAGACCAAAATAGCGCCTAGCGCGGAGCAAGCCCTGGCCGCCCTGGAAAGGCGAAAAGCGGCTCTTAAAATCCAGATGAACCGGGTTGAGCGGCTAAGGAGAGGAAAACTAAGGGGAATTGATCGCCGCGTCCCTGGAAAAGTGCAGGCAAGACGCGTTTTTGTGGAT
>JACIYD010000525.1 GCA_014360105.1 Clostridia bacterium | reverse complement strand
GCCCTGTTGTTGGCGTAACAAGGCCGCATGGGGGCAAACCGGTCCCAATAACCCCTTTCCGTATGCTATAATGGGGACGGTAACAAGGAAAGGAGGTGCCGGGATGGCTCCGGCGTTGCTGGTTATTGATATGTTGCGCGATTTTGTCCAGGCCGGTGGGGCGCTTTACATCGGCCCGACCGCCGAGGAAGTTAAGCCGCGGGTGGCCGCGCACGTGGCCGCGGCCAGGAGGGAAGGCAGGCCCGTGATCTATGCGTGCGACCGGCACCGGCCGGACGATGCCGAGTTCCGTATGTTTCCCGCCCACTGCCTTGAGGGAACGCCCGGGGCGGAGGTGGTGCCGGAGCTGGCACCGGCCGCCGGTGATATTATCATCCCCAAGCGGCGCTACAGCGGTTTCTTCGGCACCGATTTGGACCTCACCCTGCGGGAGGAGGGCGTAGATGAGTTATGGCTTTGCGGGGTGTGCACCAACATCTGCGTCCTCTACACTGCGGCGGATGCCCGCATGCGCGGCTACCGCGTAGTCGTCCTGCAAGACGCCGTCGCTTCTTTTGCGGAAGCAGCGCACCGTTTTGCGCTGGAGGAAATGGAGAAAACCTTGGGTTGCCTTGTACGTTAGGGAAGGAGAAAGGAAGGCGCGGCGAGAATATTTTCGGCGGGCGTAGGGTGATAAGCGATAAGCCGGGGGCATGGCCCGGACGTGGGGACAACGGGTTGGCAGCGTGGGGGCGGTGAGGTTGGAAAGTGATGCGTATTGCCGTGATCGACGGACAGGGCGGGGGCATCGGCAGGCATATCACCGAGAGGATTCGCAAAGAACTGGGTGAGCAGGTGGAGATACTCGCCCTCGGTACCAACGCGATGGCCACGGCGGCCATGCTCAAGGCGGGAGCCAACGAAGGGGCAACAGGGGAAAACGCCGTGCTGCAGAACGTGGGACGGGTTGACGTCATTACGGGGTCCCTGGCGGTGGTCCTGGCGAACGCCATGCTGGGCGAACTCACACCGGCGATGGCAGCGGCCATCGCCTCTAGTCCGGCGAGAAAGCTGCTGCTCCCCCTGAACCGTTCCGGGGTCGAAGTGGTAGGGGTGACGGCCGACCCGCTGCCGCATCAAGTGGAGCGGTTGGTTCAGCGGCTGAAGGAACTCAAGCTCAACCAGGAGGAGATCAAGCATGTGCGAGGCTAATGCCTATCTTTTGCGAGGGGACCAGGAAGAGCTTTTGCTAGAAAACGTGGACCGGGTCATTCCCCAGGAGGACGGCATTCTCCTAGAGGACATTTTTGGTAAGAGGAAGCTGATCAGGGCGCGGATCAAGGAAATGACCCTGGTCGACCACCG
>JACIYD010000524.1 GCA_014360105.1 Clostridia bacterium | reverse complement strand
TCCGGCTGCACCCGGGTTCCGAGGGCCCAGAAAACGTCCCGCGGGTTGCCGAGGTCGATGTCGGTATCGAGGGCAATGACGTACTTGAGATAGAGCTCGTTGGCGAACGCCGCCAGAATGGCCTGCTTCGGCTCCCCTTCGTGCGTCTTTTCCATGGAAATGAGGCCGTACATCGGCTGGGGAAAGAAGGCAAAGCGGAAGTCTCTCACCGACGGGACCGCCTTGATGATCTCGCGCCGCACATAGGCCTGCTGGGGGATGCGGGTGAAGGCGTGCCCCGCGAGCAGCCACGAGCCGGCGTCGTGCAAGATCATGTCCCGGCGGTGGGTAATGGCGGTAACAAAAACCGGGTGGCGTTGTGCCACCTGAGAGTAGCGGGTGAAATCGGACCAGGGGCCCTCGCTCTCGAGCAGTCCGGGCCGCAGCTCGCCCTCGATGACCATTTCCGCCCTTGCCGGTACGAGCAGATCGCTCGTCTCGCAGCGCACTACCTCAAGGCTCTCGCCCAGGAGGGCGCCCATCACGTCGTACTCCGTGGGCGGGTGGGCGATGCGCGACTGCGCACCCATCGACCAGGCGGGGTGACTGCCGACGGCAAAGGCAATGGGTAAATTCCGGCCCATCCTCTCGGCTTTCTTATAGATATGCCACAAGTGCCTCCCCGGGGTGATGTGGGTGACCATGAGGTTTTTGCCCTTGACCATGAGGCGGTAGTAGGCGGCGTGGAGCAGGCCGTTGACCGGATCCCGCGTGATGCCGATGCCGCGGGTGAGATAGGGGACCTCGCCCAGGTGATGGATCAAGAAAGGATAGGCGTAAAGGTCGACCCGGTCCGCGGGAATGACCACCTCTTTCACCGGCGCGGCGGAGGGCGGAACCTCGACCGGCGGGAATTTCACCTTACCCGCCAGCAGCTCTTCCTCCCGTTCGTTGTACCACGCATCAAGCCGGTCCGGCTCTACGCCTAGGGCAAAGGCGAGCTGTTTGTTGGTTGCTTCCACGTTGCAGACCACGGGAATGCGGTGGCCCTTGACGTTTTCGAAGATGAGCAAGGGGTAAAGGCCGGCCAGGTCGAATTTCTTGACGATGGCCGTAATCTCGTATTTGGGATCGACTTCGTCTTTAATCACCACCGTTTCTTCCGGACTATGGTTGCGCCAGTCTTCGATAAACGACCGCAGGTCCTTCACGTTTGACTCCCCCTGTCTGAAATAATGATGCTTCTGAAACAAAACTCTATGAACCGTTGTAGTTCAACAAGTTTAAGGTTTTGAAGATTACCCCCTTCCGGTGGAGTATTTCATTAGCAATCCCATCTGCTAGCAAATGAAGGAGGGTAACCAA
>JACIYD010000523.1 GCA_014360105.1 Clostridia bacterium | reverse complement strand
TTCCGGTAAACGTCTTTAAGCTCTTCCAGGACGGTTTTCGGATCAGTGGGTTCAAGGCGGATGTCGGGCTGGCTTTCAGGCATAAACGAAAGCATCTCCGTTTTCTAGTTTGTGATCCCGCACAAGTGATTATGTCTCAAAGAAGCGCCGTACCTCCTCGAGTGCATGGGTGCGGGGGCAGGGAGGTAAAGCGGCCAGGAAAAGCCGGCCATAGGCTTTTGCCGTTAAGCGGCGGTCAAGGATGGCCACCACGCCGCGGTCCCGGCGGTGGCGGATCAGCCGGCCAAATCCCTGTTTTAGACGGAGGATCGCCTGGGGCAAGCTGTAGTGGAAGAAGGCATTCCCTCCCGCCGCCCGAATGGCGGCCAGCCTGGCCTCGGTGACCGGATGGCCGGGTACGGCAAAGGGTAGGCGATCGATGATCAAGCAAGAGAGGGCCTCGCCGGGTACGTCGACGCCTTCCCAGAAGGAAGCGGTGGCGAGAAGCACGGAAGCGATTTCCTGGCGAAAGGTGTGCAACAGCGTCTGCCGCGATTGCTCCCCCTGGCACAAGAGAGGGTAGGGAAGGCGGGGAGCGAGGTAGTCGTAGGCCTGGCGCAGGGCCCGGTAGCTCGTAAAGAGGACCAGCGCCCGGCCGCGGCTTAAATCCAATAGGGTGGCAATGCGCGGTACCGCGGCCGCGTAAAAGTCAGGATCGTTGGGCTCGGGCAGGTCCAGGGGAAGGTAGAGAAGACATTGTTCTTGAAAGGCAAAAGGAGAGGGGAGGCAGAGCTCCGGCCCGGTGGCAAGCCCTACTTCCTGCCGGAAAAAACCAAAATCGCCGGCCAGGCTCAGGGTCGCACTGGTGAGGACGCTGCTTTCAAGCCGCCCAAATAAATATTGGCCTAGGAGGTCGCCCACCTCGAGGGGCGTCGCCTGAAGAACCGGCAGCCTTTTGGTTGCCTGTACCCAAGAGACATACCCTTCCTCTCCTTGAAGGATGAAGTGTAACTCCTGGGCCAGGCGCTCTGCTTCCCGGGCCAGTCTTTCGGCGGCCTCTTTTTCCGCCGCCTTTGCTCCGCTTAGACCACTGACGTGTCGGGCAAGATCGCGCAGGTACTGCCGCAATTTCGTGGCGAGCGAAAGGGGGTAGGTGGTGAGCGGCCAGGCGTTGTCTTCTTCGCTACCGGCGGGGCTCAGAGCGGCAAAAAAGGCCGCTGCAGTTTCCTCCAGTGCCTCTAGACGCCCAAGGTCGAGTCCGGGCGGCCGCAGGAGACGCAGGCTCCGCCCCAGCGCCGCGAAGCGGGGGAAACCGACTTCCACCGTAAAGGCACCGGCGGCTACGGCAGGCAGATGATGGGCTTCGTCAAAAACGGCGA
>JACIYD010000522.1 GCA_014360105.1 Clostridia bacterium | reverse complement strand
CTCCTGTTTACAGGCAATAGTACAGGCCCAGCAGCCGATGCAACGCTGTAAGTCAATCACCATACCCCATCTTGCCATGCCTGCTCACCTCCCCGCCTTATAAACCTTTACCGGCACGGCTGTTTCCAGGCAGAGGATAAGGGGGTCGTAATGTTTGAGGCCGGACTCAAGCAGCCGGTCGAAGTTGCTGCCCTTGCCGCGGGCGACGGGCTTCCCCTTGCCCACAGCCTGGCCTGGCCGGCGATGGTCACGGTCTTGGGGTGCTGCCCCTCCACCGTCTTGAGTACCACTTTTTCTTTTCGCCCCTGCCGCGTTTCAAGCCAGGTGACGTCGCCGTCCTTCAATCCCTTTCGTCTTTCTCGCACCCGCTCGCCTACGTCCACCAGGTGTTCCCGGTACACGGGGTTCTCACGTTCGAGGCTCTCCCAATGCAGCGCCAGTAAATCTCTTCGACCCTGATTCTTTTCAGTCGCTCCGTTATCTCGCCGAGGGCTTCCTCCCAGCTTATCAGCCGCCACCTCGGGTCCACGCCAATGCCCTTTTCCGGGTTGGTGCGCCGCAGGGGCACGTTGAGCCGGTTGGGACCTAACGCGGGGCTTAGCTAAATGCCGACTCGTCGCTGCCATTATCATGCCACCCTCCTTGCCGCGTAGTACCCCAGCCATAGCCGCCAACTCGGCGCCGGTCAACAAATCTGCCGGACTTGTAGCAAGACCGGGGAAGACTGCATCTGGCCACGGTACGGACCGGCAATCTCACGTTAAACCGCAGGTGCAGCTCGGCCGCAATTGCCGCTGCCACTTCTTCATTTTTCCGTCCCTGGTCGCTAACCTCCTCGAGCACGACGGCCAACTCCTCCGTTCCTTCCCGCTGGTAGGCTTCCAGCCGGTACTCCTGACCTGGTTCGAGGAACTTTTCCACCACACCGGCCACCGCGCCGGGGAAAAGGTTGACGCCCTTAACGATGACCATCTGGTCCCGGCGCCCGAGGATGCCGCCCTCCAAGAGGCGAAATTGCCGCCCGCAAGCGCAGGCCTCGCTCGTGAGCTTGACCAGGTCGCCGGTGCGGAAGCGGATAGCCGGGCTGCAGGTCCGCCCCAAATTCGTAACCACCAGTTCCCCCATTTCGCCTTCGCCTGCCGGCATGCCCGTCTCCGGGTCAATGACCTCAAACAGAAACTCGCTTTCGAGAAGGTGCAGGGCATGATCCTGGCAGGGACACTTATAGGCAAAGGGCCCGGCTTCGGTCATGCCGCAGTACTCATAGACCTCAGCGCCCCACGATTGCTCAATTTTCTCCCTAATGTGCGGGATTAGTGCCCCTGGCTCACCGGATAAGAAAACGAGGCGTACCGAGGAGCCCG
>JACIYD010000521.1 GCA_014360105.1 Clostridia bacterium | reverse complement strand
AAGCGCGTGTACCTCAACCCGGAAGTTTTTGCCCACCGCGCGCGGAGTATCAAACGGGCCATGCGCAGACTACAAACCGTCGAGAGACTGTTCGGCGAGGTGAGACCTGGCATGGCATGCACCGGTCCAGGTACCGGGGCTTAGGCCGGGTTACCGTGCAGATCCTTCTGACCTCTTTACCATATTTGTCCTCGGGCCATGACCATAAATGGGGATTATTCGGTTACCATAATTGGCTCTTTTTACATTACCACCGACACTTTTCTGCCTGCTCTTGTTGAAGTTCCAGTAGCGTAGCGGTCGCCGCTGGCCGTTGGCTTGTTGCCCGCTTTGTGCACCGGCCGTTCAGCGAACGCTTTTCACTGCTCCTGGATTTTCCTGCTAACATGACGCCTTGGCCAGAGCAAGCGCCAGTTCCCGGCGCAGGTTGTCCAGGGTTACGGGTAGAATTTCAATGGAAACCTGGACGTAATCGAAGAATTCGAGAAGAGCCTCCTCCGAAACGGGAAGAATACCGGTGTCGAGCAGCAGGACACGCTCGTAGAAGCCGAAATTCCGGCGGGCTTCACTACCGTCCCACCCCAGGCCGGCGACAAAGATCTCCCGCCAGTTGGCCAGCCAACCCGGGGTCAGGTAAAAGGTACGTGCTTCCCGGCTCAGCTCAAGGCGGCGCTCCCGGCCAAGCACCAGGCCAATGCAGTCTGGTTCCGTCAAGCGCACTACCTGGTATTCTCTTTCCCAGTCGGGCATGCCAGGGTGACACTCGGAACCGTAAACCAGGATACGCGGTCTGTCGCAGGGCACAGCCAACTTGGTCACCAGGTGATTCTCCAGTTTTTTAAGATCCACGTGCAACCCCGGAGGCAGGAACTCCAGTTCGGCCGTCGTTTCTAGGCTGCTCAGCACCGCCTTGATTTCTTCCTGCAGAATGCCGCAGCAAATCAGCCGGCACTTTGTCGACAAACGGCCTTCCCCCTTTCAGAGTTAAAGAGGGCCGCGGGGCAGGCGCCGCGGCCTCGCTTACGGATAGGTCTAAAGCCCGGCTCTGGAAACGATGGTTTCGGCCAGTTGCTCGGCGTCGGCAAAGGGAAAGTCTTCCGGCCCGAGAACCTTTGCCGCTTCCCCTGCCGTAACGGTGAAGTCGCCGCTCCGGCAGGTGGTCGCGGCTCCGTTCGGCAGGGCAGCAAGGAATTCTTCCGGGCTGCCGATGGGGAAGGTAGCTCCCGCCAGGGCCCCGATGATCTGCGACTTGATTTCGTCGCGCAGAGACATTCCAGTCACCTCCTTGTCTGGTGGTTACTCTAATTTTACCCTCCAGCCCCGAAGCCGGGCTGTAAAATAGTTTACCGGCAGGGGAAACAAGGTGCTGACATGCTA
>JACIYD010000520.1 GCA_014360105.1 Clostridia bacterium | reverse complement strand
ATAGCCCACCCCTGCGGCCAGTCCCGGGCGGGGAATGGTGGCGGCGTCCCTGCCGGCCAGCCACACCCGGCCCCGTCCCGGTTTTAGCAGGCCGGCGGCCAGCTTAAGCAGGGTGGTCTTGCCGGCGGCGTTTTCGCCCATAATTACCACCAGCTCGCCGGCGCGGATCACGAGGTCCACTCCTTTCAGGGCCTCCCGGCCGTTGGGGTAGGTGAACCAGACTCCCTTCAGCTCGGCCACAACGGGTGGCGGCGATCCCGGCTTCGGGTGCTCTTGGGGCCGGCCGGGGCGCCCAGGAGACGGTGCCGAAGAGAATTGACGCGGCCGGTCCCCGCTTTCCCGTCGCGGTGCCGGAGGCAAAGCCTGGCTTTCCGGGGGCGCCGGAGCCTCGCTGGCGGCCAGGAGCTGCTTCAGCTCTTTCCGGGCGTCCTTCACCGTGAGGGGGACCCCGGGGGTGCCCAAGCAGGCAAAGAGTCTGACCACCGGAGGGAGAAACGGCAGACCGTTACGGACCTGCCACCGGGCCATCTCCTCCGGCGGGCCGCACCCGAGCACCTTCCCCTCCTCCAGCAGCACCAGCCGGTCCGCCAGGTGAAGGCACCTTTCCAGCCGCTGCTCGATCAGGATCACCGTGTACCCCATTTCCTGGTTGAGGCGTGCTACCAGGTGCAACAGCTCTTCGGCCGCCACCGGGTCGAGCTGGGAGGTGGGCTCGTCCAGGACCAGCACTTCCGGCTGCATGGCCAGAGCCGCCGCCAGGGCGAGTTTTTGCTTCTGCCCGCCCGAGAGGTAGGCGGTAAATTCCTGCTTTAGAGATGAAAGACCCAAGAAAGCGGCGACCTCCGCCATCCGCCGGCCGATTTCTTGCGGCGCCAGGCCCAGATTCTCCAGGCCGAAGGCGATCTCCGCCTCCACCGAGGTCATCACCAACTGCCTCTCCGGGTCCTGGAAGACGAGGCCCACGCGGGTAGCCAGGAACCGGGGATCAAGCTCTCGCAGGTCCTTCCCCCGGAAGAGCACTCGCCCTTCTTGCCGGCCGCCGTAGAAGGAAGGGGCCAGCCCGGCCAGAAACCGGGCCAGGGTGGACTTTCCGGAGCCCGAGCCGCCGGCCACCACCAGCAGTTCGCCTTCCTCGATTTCCAGATTCACCTTGGCCAGGGCCGGGCGGGTACCTTCGGGGTACCAGTAGGTCAGATCTTCGATCTTAAATAAGGCCAATGCTGCCACCCCCAACTGAGAATCGCCGGCACCGAAAGGCCGGCCAAGATTACGGCCAGCAGGGCGGGGGAAGCCCCCTTTGTCAGAGGCGCCAGGCGGGGGTAATAGGGATAATCGGCCAGGCCGCGCACCTGGGCGTAGAGCGAAAGGGCAAGGGCGAAGAGAAC
>JACIYD010000052.1 GCA_014360105.1 Clostridia bacterium | reverse complement strand
TCCGCCTGACGATCCCCGTTGCCTTCATGTCCGGCTATCCCTCCTTTTCGTTGGCTTTCAATCTTAGTATATAGCCCCAATCCCGTAGTTATTCATTTTTTTCCATTGTGGCTCCTGAGAGCTTGTCAATCGAGGATAGCTTATCCTATCTCATTAGGACTAGCTCGCTTATACCCCTACAGCTCCGCAAACGGGCAATCGATACTTTTGCCGCGCACCGGAACAGGGGTTAAATAAAATATACCTCACTTCCGCCCGTCTTAAACCCCCTTATGCCTCTTTTGCTTCTTTTGGCGGCGCCGGGGCAAAGGAATCGAGGGTAAGAAAAACGTCCCGCAGCAGGTCCAGCAAACCCTTCTGGTCCAGATCGTGCACCCGCACACGCATCGTGAGGCCACCCGTGACACTAAAAGCAAGGCGCCGGGGGAAACGCTGGGCCAGCCGCAGCAGTATTTCTCCCTGGTAAGCATGACCGTTGTGAAAACGCACCAGCACTTCCTTCCCCTGTTGCTGGACGCTGGCCACGTTTACCCGGTGCGCCAGGGCGCGCAACTGCGCCAAGGCCAGAAGGCGCATGGTAAGCGCGGGTGGCTCACCGAAACGGTCGCGCAGCTCTTGTTCCAGGGCGGCCACCTCTTCCGGCGTCTCGGCACTCAGCAGGCGCTGGTAAAACTCCATTTTTAAACCGGCCCCGGGAATATAGCCGTCCTCAAGGTAAGCATCCACCATGAGCTCCAGGCTCGGCGCTTCACGCGGTGCCGCCGCTTTCTCCCCCGCTCTTTGCTCGCGCACCGCTTCCTCCAGCAACTGGCAGTAAAGGTTAAAGCCTACGGCCTGCATATGCCCGTGCTGCTCTGGGCCAAGAAGGTTTCCGGCACCGCGCAGTTCCAGATCGCGCAGCGCGATCTTGAAGCCCGAACCCAGAGCGGTAAACTCTTTGATGGCCGCGAGCCTTTTTTCCGCCAGGGGATTAATCACCTTTTCCCGCCGGAAGGTAAAGTAGGCATAGGCCAAGCGGTTGGAGCGGCCGACCCGGCCGCGCAACTGGTATAATTGCGCAAGTCCCAGATTGTCCGCCTCGTCGACGATCAGAGTATTTACGTTGGGAATGTCCAGACCGTTTTCCACAATGGTGGTACAGACCAGGACATCGAAGCGCCCCTCAACGAAATCGACCATTACCTGCTCCAGCCGCTCTTCCGGGAGCCGGCCGTGGCCCACGGCCACGCGCGCCTCGGGCACGAGCGCTTGTACGTGGTGCGCCACCTGCTCGATGTCGGCAATGCGGTTGTGAACGAAGTAGACCTGCCCGCCCCGCCCCATTTCCCGGCGGATGGCCTCGCGCACCAACTCATCGCTGTATTCAACCACGTAGGTCTGGACGGGATAACGGTCTTCCGGCGCCGTCTCGATGAGACTCATATCGCGGACACCCACCAGGGACATGTGCAGGGTGCGGGGAATGGGAGTGGCCGTGAGGGTGAGCACATCGACCGCCTGGCGCCACTGCTTGATTTTTTCCTTATGGGATACGCCAAAACGCTGCTCCTCGTCAATGATGAGCAGACCCAGATCCTTGAATTTGACGTCGCGCGAGAGCAGGCGATGGGTGCCGATGACGATGTCCACACGGCCCTGCGCCAGCGCACGCACGATTTGTTTTTGCTCGCGGGGCGAACGGAAGCGGCTCAGCACCTCTACCCGCACCGGGTACGGGGCAAAGCGTTCGCTGAAAGTCCGGTAATGCTGTTGTGCCAGGACCGTAGTCGGCACAAGAATGGCCACCTGTTTATTTTCCATCACCGCCTTGAAGGCGGCCCGCAGCGCCACCTCCGTTTTGCCGTAGCCCACATCGCCGCAGAGGAGGCGGTCCATGGGCTTGGGCCGCTGCATATCGGCCTTGACCTCGTCGATGGCCCGCAGTTGGTCCGGTGTTTCCCTGTAAGGAAAGGCCTCTTCGAACTCTTGTTGCCACACGGTGTCGGGGCCGAAGGCATGGCCGGGAATGGTCTCCCGCGCGGCATAAAGCTGCAACAACTCCCGCGCCAGGTCTTGGACCGAACTCTTCACCCGACTCTTGACCCGGGCCCACTCGCCGCTGGAAAGCCGGCTCAAGCGCGGCTGGTAATCTTCCCCGCCGCCGATATATTTGTGCACCAGGGCGATCTGCTCCACCGGCACGTAAAGCCGGTCCTCCCCGGCGTACCGGATGAGCAAGTAGTCCTTTTCCACTCCACCTACCCGGAGGCGGCAAATCCCTTCATAACGTCCGATGCCGTGGTGCACATGAACCACGTAATCGCCTTCTTCAAGCTCGGTATAGGCGGTAAGACGGATGCCCTCCTGAAAGGCCTTCGTGGGCCGGGGTTTACGCTGCTGGCCGTAGATCTCGGCCTCGGTAAGCACCACCAGCTTCTCTGCCGGCAGTTCCGTCCCCTGGCCAAGTCCTCCCCAGGTAACAAACAACTGCCCCGGCGGCAGTTCCTGTGCCAAGCCCTCGCTCAGGATCGGGGCAAGCCCGTCTTCGCGCAAGAGCTCTGCCAGGTGGCGCGCCCGCTGCGGGCCGTTTAGGACCAGGACCTGCGTATACCGCTCCGCCTGCCACCGCCGCAAACTCTCCTGGAGCAGCCCCGGCCGTGCGGTTAATTCCCGGGGCGGCTGTTTCGCTGTTACGCCGTAAGTACGGTCCCAGTTCAGACCGGGCACCTGACGCGGCAAAGGCGCGAAGCCAAGAAGGCTGCCCGCCTGCCAGCTCCGGAGCACCTCCTCGAAAAAGGCATTGTCTCCCTGGAGCTGCCGTGGCAGCGCGCGCCCCTGTTCGAGCAGTTCGGTAAGCAACTCGAGCCTCTCCCGCTGCAGGTAATCGGCGCTTTCCACCAGGCGAACGGGCTCCACCATTACCACCACCGGCGCCGGCGAGAAGTAATGCCAGAGAGAATAGGGGCGAGGATAAAAGTAAACCAGAAAATCTTCCAGCCCCTCTTCCGCGAGGCCCGCCCGGAACCGTTCCAGCCGCTCGCCCAGGTGACGCCGCAGGTTCTGCGCCGCCCCTGGATGGCGTGCTTCCAGGCGCTTGAAGGCGGCCTCGTAGTCGGCCTGCCAGGCGCCAAGGCCTTTCTCCCGCACCGGCGGCGGCAAGAGCACCTCCCGGCCCGGCCCCACCACCGTCGTTTCTATCTCGCTAAGGGAACGCTGGGTTTCGGGACGAAAACGACGCAGGGAACAGATCTCATCGCCAAAAAATTCTATCCGTACGGGGTAGTCGGCCGTAAGGGGATAAACGTCGATCAATCCACCGCGTACGCTGTACTGGCCGGGTTGTTCCACCAGATCGAGGCGCTGGTAGCCGAGGTATTCCAGGCGTGCGAGCAGATCGTCCCAGTTAAGGTTCTGGCCGCGGCGCAAAACGAGGCGCCCTTCCCGCATTACCGCCGGCGGGACCAACCGCTGCGTTACCGCTTCGACCGGCGCTACTACCAGAGTCCGCCCCTGAAGCACCTGTTCCAGGACTGCCACGCGTGCCGCCTCGAGCGCGGTACTACGCGCCAGCGTCTCGCCGGGTACCATCTCACGGGCCGGAAATAATTGTGCCTCGTCGCCGATCAGGGTGGCGAGGTCGCCGACCAGCCGCTGCCCTTCCACCACATTAGGCACAACAACGAGAAAGGAAGAAGAGGACCGGGTGTAAAGCGCCGCAAGCCAGAGTGAGAGCGCGCCAGGGTTAAGGCCGTAGACCAGTTGCCGCGTGTGCTCCTGGGCTAAACCCGCCAATACTTCCTTAAAAACCCGGCCCTTAGCGATCAATCGGAGAACCCCGTCGAGGGGCAAGACAATCCCTCCAAGAAATGGGCACATTTAGCCCTTCCCGCGACGGGCTAAGGGCTGTTTGCGTTCCCATTATAGTTTAAACGCCAAGGAGCGTCAAGAAACGGCCAAGCTAGCGCATCCCCAGTTTATTCCTTCCGGTCTTTGGCTCCCTCGCTGGCGTGAGCCTCGCGGGCCGAACTGGGGCTTGAGGCGGGCCCGCGGCTCGGGCGCGCCCTCCATGGCGCCGCGCAGCCAAAGACCGCCCAACCTAAGTGGGGATACGCCAGACGGCTAAGCCTACAAGGCCTCGCCGTTCCGGGTCGTGCAAATCCCCGGCGCTCGGCATCGGTACAGGCGAAAGCGGGGGTCATCAGCCCACGGGGCCGGCGGCCGCGACGGCGGTAGGCACCCCTTTGAGAGCGGCAAAGTTCTCCCGGAAGCGGCGCGCCAGCGCCCGCGCCTGTTCCTCGTATGCCCGCGGGTCCGCCCAGGCGCGCCGCGGTGAAAGAATCTCCGGCGGTACTCCCGGACAGGCAGTGGGCACGAGGAACCCGAAGAAGGGATCTTGCTCGGCAGGCACGTTGTCAAGTTCTCCCGCCAGGGTCGCCCGGATCATCATCCGCGTCAGGTCGAGATCCATCCGTCGGCCCACACCATACGGGCCGCCATACCAGCCGGTATTGACGAGAAAAACACGACTGCCGTGGCGCTCGATCCGTTCCCCCAGCATCCTGGCGTAAACCAGCGGCTCCCGTGGCAGGAAGGGAGCGCCAAAGCACGCGGAGAAGGTGGCCACTGGCGTGGTGATTCCCCGCTCGGTACCGGCCAGTTTGCTGGTGTAACCGGAGAGGAAGTGGTACATGGCCTGTGCCGCGGTCAGCCTGGCCAGGGGCGGGAGGACGCCAAAAGCGTCCGCGGTGAGAAAGACCACCGTCCGCGGATGGTTGCCTACGCCAGGAGTAACGGCGCCGGGGATGAAGTCAACCGGGTAGGCGGCGCGGGTATTCTCCGTAATGGCCTCGCTGGCATAATCCACCTCGCGCGTTTCCGGATCAACGACGACGTTTTCCAAAACCGCCCCAAAGCGGATGGCCTCCCAGATTTGGGGTTCTTTCTCCCGCGAGAGGCGGATGCATTTGGCATAGC
This sequence comes from Clostridia bacterium, assembly GCA_014360105.1. Lineage (GTDB taxonomy): Bacteria > Bacillota > DSM-521 > Neomoorellales > SLTJ01 > JACIYD01. The sequence goes on along the minus strand of JACIYD010000052.1, from coordinate 3,440 downwards.
AGCCGCCCTCAAAGTTAAAAATCCCTCGGTCGGACCAGCCGTGCTCGTCGTCGCCGATGAGCCGGCGCGCCGGGTCGGCGGAAAGCGTCGTTTTACCCGTACCGGACAGCCCGAAGAAAATGGCCACGTCGCCTTTCTCGCCCACGTTGGCCGCGCAGTGCATCGGGGTAACCCCGCGCTCGGGGAAAAGATAGTTCAGCACGGTAAAGACGGATTTCTTGATCTCACCGGCATAGTGGGTGCCGCCGATGAGGACCAGCCTTTCCTCAAGATTGAGTACGATAAACGCTTCGGAACGTGTCCCGTCCACCGCGGGCGTGGCACTGAAACCCGGGGCGGCCACCACGGTAAGGGCCGGCCGGTGGCCGCGAAGCTCCTCCGGGGTGGGCCGCAGGAAAAGCTGGTGCGCAAAGAGATTCTGCCAGGCGAACTCGTTGATCACCCTGAGGGGAAGACGAAAGGCCGGGTCGGCGCCGACAAAGCCATCAAAGACAAAGAGTTCACGGCGCTGCAGATAAGCGGCCAGCCGGGTGAAAAGGCGTTGGTATGTATCCGGCGGCATTGGCCGGTTTGGCCCCCACCAGATCCGGTCATGGACGGCCGGCGTATCTACGATGAATTTGTCGTCAGGCGAGCGCCCAGTATACTTACCAGTGGCCACTCGCAAGGCGCCCGTACGGGTCAGAAGGCCCTCGCCCCGGACCAGAGCCTTTTCCACGAGGGTGGAAACGGGTAGGTTACGATGCACCGGGCCGGTGTTATCCAGCACGAACACGGCGGTCACTCCCTGGGCAGGTTTTGACATTTTAACCGTTAGTGTAGAGCAAATGACCAGTCACGTCAAGGGCTGCAGCCCCTGGCGCATCCCCACTTTTGCCGGGCGGTCTTTGGCTCCCAGCACAAGACTTTTAGCATCGCGGCGAGCCGAACTTGGGCTGGGGGAGGGCGCAAGTCCGGCCGGAGGCCACGGATGGCCGAAGCGGCGGTGGTGCAACGGAGGGCGCGCACGAGCGCCGCGGGCCCGCCTCAAGCCCAGCTCGAGCACTGGTATCGCCCGCGAGGCTCACGCCAGCGAGGGAGCCAAAGACCGCAAGAGGCACACTGGGGGTAACCCAGCTCCAGCCCTAGGCAAAAGCGGCGGTCTTCTTGCCCTAGGGGGAGTTGAAGCGGTTCATCGCTTCCTCCCAGGTGCCACCCTCCAGCAAAAACCCCAGGGCGGCAACCGCCTGCGCCAGCGCCGGCGCAAGGCTTTCCCACTCCGGCCGGGACGGGGGCGAAAGTACGTAGTCCGCCGGGTCTACCCCTGGAGGCGGACGGCCGATGCCGATCCTCACCCGCCCTATCTCTTGCGTACCCAGGACGGTCAGGACCGAAGCCACGCCGCGGTGTCCCCCGGCGCTGCCCCTAGGGCGCAGGCGGATGCGGCCCACTGGCAGGTCAAGGTCGTCGTGCACCAGCACCATTTCTCCCGGAGCAAGCCTAAGGGCGCGCACCAACTCCCTGGCGGCGGTGCCGCTTTCGTTCATCCAGGTCTGCGGCTTTGCCAAGAAAATCTCCTTCTCCCGGCTCCCGGCGGCCCGGCTGAGCAGTAACCGGCCCCGCCGCTCCCAGCGCCCGCCCCCTAGCCGGGTCCGCAAGGCATCCACCGCAAGGAAACCCAGGTTGTGCCTTGTGCGGCGGTAGCGCCACCCCGGGTTCCCCAGACCTAAGACCAGGCGTACCATAAGCTCCGGTCCTCCTCCGTCGCGCCACCCGCTCCTCTGCCAATTGTACCTTCCCTGCCGAGCCAATTCAACGTGCTCCGGCCCTGAGTCATCGCCGGTTTGCCTCTTGCGGTCTTTGGCTCCCCCGTTGGCTTTCCTTTGTTGCGGAGCCACGCCCCATGGGCACTCTCATGAAAAGCGCGGCTTGCCGCGATGCTAAAAGTCTTGTGCTGGGAGCCAAAGACCGCCCGACAAAAATGGGGATACGGTCCATTTTGCCCCTCAGAGGCCGAGGTAGGCGCAGGCTATTTGCAGTACCAGGAAGAGGGCGAGCGCTCCCACCAGCATCACCAGGCCGCCGCAGGCGGCCAGCCGGGCTTCCCTCCGAAAGCCCCGTTCGGCCAAAGCCGGACCTTGAAACCAGAAGTTCCAGGCGCCGGCCAGCACCATCATCGTGGTCAACGCCCAGTCGCAGTTTTCGCAGAGGCAACAAAGCGCGCTCCGCAGCACCTTTCCGGCCACCTCCGTACTTCCATAATTTCAGGCGAAGACGGTGCACCGGGGTACGCAGCAGTCTTTGCACTCGGTCTCTTAGCGGTGCAATCCCACCAGCCGGATGCGCACGCGCGCCTCGGCCGTTACCGGCAAGTTGGGAAAGATTTCCTCCTCCCAGCGCGGCTTGAGGCGCCGCCAGAGCCGCGGATAGCGCCGCTCCAGTTCCTGGCCGAAACCGGCGGCGTCCGCGCGGAAGTCCTGCAACTTTCTCACCGTGGCAGTAACCTCCCGCTCAATGGTACGGGCCACGGCACGGTTGAGCGCCTCCAGATAGGAAGCGGCCGTGGTCTTGGGCAGGCAGTGGTGTTCCGCAAGACTACCCTCGCATTCGGTGATCACCCGGAAGGAAAGGCGGCCGTTCGCCAATTGCGGCACGAGGCTTGACCTGGCGTGGGAGATCTCGAAGACCTCCAGGTCCTCGCCCCAGGGGGAAGTGACGGCCAGGGCCCCGGCCTTAGCCTTGTTGGTTAAGAAGCGCAGGCCCTCGGCCTCCACCTCGCCCAGCCACCCCACCAGCCGCCCCCTGCGGATTACCGCGCCTCCGGCCAACTTTACTTCCTTCTTCTGGGGTACCACCCGCGGCAGAACCAGGGAGGAACCGGCATCCAGCTTTTGAAACAAGTAGGTAAGGTCGGTGCTGGGAGCGTAATGCCCGGTGCGCAGTTCGCCGGCGCGGATGAGGTCGCTCAGGTAGAAGGCGGGCAGCGGCTGCAGGGAAGGTTTTACCTCCAGGACCCTGCTCGCCTCCCCTTTGGCTACCACCACCTCCGCCCGCCGGTGGATCTCGTGGTCGCGGCGGAAAAAGTCCATCACCGGCTCCAGGCCGCCGCGCGCCAGTTCCTCGCCCAGGACGATGACCTGGAGGTGCTCGAAGTAGGGGGTACGTTCCACCCGGGTGGCGATCTCCCGTATCCCAGGAAAGAGACCCGGCGCGGTGGTGGTGAGGTTCCAGAAAGGCTCTCCCGCGCGCGTGGCACCGCCGCCCCCCTGTTCGCCCCCGGCCAACTGGGCGGGATTGCTGATCTGGAAGGTGAGGCGCAGCCCGCGGCCGCCGCGGTGCGGCAGGGCCTCGGCGCCGGCCGCCGGCGGCGCTTCTTCCTTGGCCCGGTCCACGGCAATGGCCATCACAAAGGCCCGGTGCTCGATCTCGATGCGGTCCCAGCAGCCGGCCGAGAAGACGAG
>JACIYD010000519.1 GCA_014360105.1 Clostridia bacterium | reverse complement strand
ACGTCAACGGTTACTTGAGTGTCCTCATGTTCGGCTTTACCTTTCTCGATCGATTCCTGCTTGCCTGAACAACCGGCGCGGCAAAGACCCGCTTCTACTGGTATAGCCTGACTCTTATAAAGGCGGTCTCTGGCTCCCAGCGCAAGACTTTCCGCATCGCGGCGAGCCGGGCTTTGCGCAAGGGCGAGGGCGCAAGCCGACCGGGGGCCATTGATGGCCGAAGCGGCCGTGGCGTCATGGAGGCCGCGCACGAGCCGGGAGCCCGCCTCAAGCCCAGCTCGAGCGCAAGTATCGCCCGCGAGGCTCACGCCAACGAGGGAGCCAAAGACCGCAAGGAAGACAAACTAAGGATAACTTAGCTGCTTGCAGGGTTAGACAGAGGGAGTCCAACTGGTGTATAATGCGTAAGGAGCAAAATGGTGGATGGAGGGTTAAGCTTTGAAGCGGTGGCCCCTTATTCTCATGGCCGTTATCTGGCTTGGGCTGGGAGTATTTCTCAGTTGGGTTAATGGTGTGGGTGCCCACGCCCACGGGCACGCGGCCGGTGAAACCCATGCGGCGGAGAGCAGCGCGCGCCATTAGGAATGCTTTCGGGTTATTCTCATAGAAGACTACCGCAGGGGGTGAACCCTGGTGGCGCAACTACTCAGTTACCACGGCACCGACGATTATCTGGCCGACCGTGACCTGCAGGACGTAGTAAATGTAGCCATTGCTTTGGGACGACCCCTTCTCATCAAGGGCGAGCCGGGTACCGGCAAGACGATGCTGGCCCAGAGCATTGCCAAAGCCCTTGGCCTGCGGCTCATCGTCTGGAGCATCAAGTCCACCACCAAGGCCCAAGAGGGCCTTTACGTCTACGACACGGTGCAACGCCTCTACGACAGCCAGTTCGGCGACCGGGACGTTTCGGACATCAAGCAGTACATCAAGCTGGGCAAGCTGGGTGAGGCCTTCATTTCGCCGGAACCGGTCGTCCTCTTGATCGATGAAATCGATAAGGCGGACCTGGAGTTCCCGAACGACCTTCTTTGGGAACTGGACATGATGAGCTTCTACATCCCTGAGACCGGCGAAACCATCACCGCGCGGCACCGGCCCATTGTGGTGATTACGAGTAACGCGGAAAAAGAACTGCCCGATGCCTTCCTGCGACGCTGTCTCTTTCACTATATCGCCTTTCCCGATCCGGAGATGATGGCGCGCATCGTCCGGGTGCACTTTCCCGACCTGGAAGATCGCCTGGTACAGCAGGCAATTACCGCTTTTTACTGGCTGCGAGAAATTCCGGGGCTCCAGAAGAAGCCGAGCACGAGCGAACTACTCGACTGGTTGCAGGCCCTGGTAGTGGGCGGAGTAAAGCCCGAACGCCTGAGCAAGGAGCTGCCCTTCC
>JACIYD010000518.1 GCA_014360105.1 Clostridia bacterium | reverse complement strand
TTAGCCCCAGCCAGCGGGTGCCGAATCCGCCTCCCCAGTTGGTAGCTTTATAGACGACCCGCCATTCGCCCACCGGCGTGGGCGTTTCCGGCTTGCCGACGCAGACCGGATAGGTCTTGAAGGGCCGCCCGTCGGAGAAGACGGTGAGGGTGCGCTTGCCGGTGTCGATCAGCAAATGGATTTTACCTTCAGGGCTGTGCTTCGCGGCAGCGGTGGCCGGCCGCTCCGGTTCGCGACCAAGCAGGCGGTAAGTCGCCAGTTCCACCCGACCGGTGACCGGCGCGCCGCAGGCCTTTTGCAGGCGTTTGACCGCGGCCATGGTTGCATAATCGTAAGCCCCGTTGACGGGTCCGCGGTAAAAGCCCAGCTCGAGAAGGCGCTCTTGCAGCTCGGCCACGTCAGGCCCTCGGAGGCAAGGGTTGGCGAGAAAAAGAGGTCGGTAATAATCGGCACATCCGCCATAGGGACCGGACCACGGCTGCGCGAGAACCGGCCTTGCCAGGAAAAGGGCGACCCAGAGCAGGCAAATCCAGGCGCGACGCATCCTTGTTCCTCCATAATCTCTAGTCTCATGCTGGTAGCATGGCCTACGGGCTGCGCGCTTATGCGACAACGCTTGGCTAGGCGCGGAAGCGTGCGGTTATAATAAGAGCTGACGGCCGGGGCGTGGGAAGGGGGATTGAACGTTCATGCAAGTAGAGGCGGTCTTCTTACTTCTGGCAGCCGTGGCCGGCGCGACAATGGCCGTTCAGGGTGCGTGGAACAGCGCCCTCGGCAAGGTGGTGGGACTTGCCCAGGCGACGCTCATCGTCCACCTGGTCGGGAGCCTTGGCGCCGCACTGCTTCTCTTGTTTCCCCTGAGTGCGGGAAGCTTTGCGCGGCTACCCCAGGCACCGTGGTACACGCTCGGCGGCGGCTTCTTGGGGGTTCTCATCATTTACCTCGTGGTTGCCAGCATTCCCCGTCTCGGCGTAGCCCTGGCCACCACGGCAATCGTTGCCGGCCAGGTGGGAGTGGCCATGCTCATCGACCATTTCGGCCTCTTCGGGTTAGAAAGAATTCCCTTCTCCTGGCTCAAGCTGGTCGGTCTGGCTCTGCTGGCGGCCGGTGCGCGCCTGATGCTCAATTAAGCCCGATGAAGCCTGGGTTATCCTCAGTTTTGCCTCTTGCGGTCTTTCGCTCCCGTCACCATTAAGCCTGGGTTATCCCCAGTTTGCCTCTTGCGGTCTTTGGCTCCCGCTCGTTCCGTGAGCCTCGCGGGCCGAACTAAGGCTCAGGCTTCTGGCTCCGGCGGGCTCCCGGCCGAGGCGCCCTCCATGGCGCCGCGGCCGCTTCGGCCATCCGTGGCCTTCGGCCCGCCTCCGCCCTCGCCCTCGCGCAAGTTCGGCTCACCGCGACGC
>JACIYD010000517.1 GCA_014360105.1 Clostridia bacterium | reverse complement strand
TAGAACACGTACCAGCCGACGATGGCGGCGGTGATCACATAGGCGAGCCAGTAGGGAATGGCAAGTGCCCCCTCAAGGAAACGGGCGCCGCCGATCAGTACGGCCGCGGCATAGATGGGCATCATGATTGCGATGACCGCCCCGGCATAACTCTGGATGAAGTTCGAGTTATACCGCCGTCCCAAGAGATCCGGCAGGGTGCGGACGTCCAGCGCCTGGCCGAGCGCCCGGGTGCGGGTGCCCAGGACAATGAAGGCAAAGAGAATACCCAGGACGATGTTGGCAAAGGAGAGCCACAGAAGCGACATGCCGTTGGCCGCCGCCTGGCCGCCGAAGCCGACGATGGCCGAAGTGCTGATGAAGGTCGCCCCGTAGGCCATGGCCATAAGAAAGGCGTTCATCTGCCGGCCGGCAACCATGTAATCGGCCGAGGTCTTCGTTTGCCTTGCCGCATAGCGGCCCATGTAGAGGAGGGCGGCGATGTAGGCAAGAACAACCACAACGAGCAAGGGAAAGCTAACGTTGGCAAACACCTAATTTTGCCTCCTTTTCTGGCAAAGATTTTCTACGGCTTCTTGGCGTTCCCGTTTCCGCAGGCCAACGGTACCCCCCATGCTGACCATCCTGCTTTTACTTTTCGTAATTCCAGTAACGTATGCCCCAGACAAAGCAGAGTATGGCACCCAAAATGTTGCCCAAATAGGCCAGATAGATGCCTCCATCGCCCAGACCCCACATTCTCCTCTTCACCTCCTTTTTGGTATTTTAAGTTTCTGCAGTCTATTATACTAAATTTCAACTTTTATACAATGAAAATTAGCGCCAATTGCCAAATGTTAAGCGCAAGGCCATAAAGAAAACCCCGGCGATGATGCCGGGGTCTTCTTCTTCGTACTAAAAACGCAGGCTAGCTTGCCGAAACCGCACCGCCGGGCTGGGCTACCGGCACGGGGCCGAGTATCTGGTCCAGCTTTTCCTTGGGCAGCGGCTTGGAAACAAGGCTGCCCACCACGTAGCAGATAAAGGAGCCGACCACGATTAGCCAGATGGCAGTGCCCATACCTAGCAGGCTTTTGCCCACCAGGTAGGAGAAGACGAGCGTGGCCGGCAGGCCGTAGCAGATGCAGGCGATGGCCCCCACCTTGGTGGCGCGGCGCCACCAGAGGCCCAGGGTGATCACCGGCAGGAACATGCCGCCGAACCCGGCGGCCGCTTGGCCGGTAAGCAGGGCGAGAAGTGGCGGCGCGCTGTACAGCGTCCAAAGAAATGGCACGAGGGCGACCGGTACCAGAAGGATGCGGTTCAAAAGCAAAAGGGTCTTGGCCGGTACCTTGGGTGCCCAGGCAGCGACGATGTCGTTGGCGATGTTGGCGGCGATGATCATAATCATCCCGGAGAAAGTGG
>JACIYD010000516.1 GCA_014360105.1 Clostridia bacterium | reverse complement strand
ACTTATCCGGGCGGCCGTTACCGGGTTTTGAGCGGAACCTCGATGGCGGCACCACACGTTACCGGCATCGCCGCGCTGCTTTTGGGCGCGCGCCTCCAGTTGCGCGGCGGGGAGGTACGGCAACTCCTCGTGGCCTCTTGTCGGCCGGTCGCGACTCTGCCGCGGGAAGAACAGGGGGCCGGTTTGCCCAGTGCGCGGCAGGCGGTGCAGGCGCTCCTAGGGGGTCAACGGGCCCGAGCATCGTAGGTGGGCACAATTTCGAGTGTTTACGGCAAGGGGAAAGCGAAAGGAGGAAAGTCAAGTGTACGGCGACTTCGAAGAACTGCGGCGGCGCGCGCAAGAGCTCAAACAGCGACCGGGCGCGGGCCTTGGTGACCTTCTGCGCGAGTATGGCATTTCACCGGAAAACGAAGCACAGGTGAGGCAATTGTTGGCTCAGGCGGGCTTCGTCGAAGAGGATCTGGCCAATGCCCGCTCCCTGGTTGAGGAAATGGTAGCCGGCCTCGACCGGACGACGCGGCAACAGCTTGCGGAAGTCTTTGCCCAAATGACGGCCGGCCGCGAGGACAAAATACCTCCTGAGGTGAAGGAATTCCTGGAGCAGATGCAGCGAGGGTAAGGGAAGGAGGGTGGCGATGGCCTTAGGGGCGGAAGAGCTCTTGCGCAAGCTCGATAGTCTGGGGGCAAGCCTGGAGCATCAGGGGAAGAAGATCCGCGAACTGGAAGAGCAACAAGGAGTCTTAAGGGGGAGCCTGCAAGAACTCAAAGAAGCGGTTGGCAGGTGGGAGCTACCCCGAGAGCGGGCGGCGGTTGGGGGATGGTCCGGTCGCCAGAAGAGTATGTCCCCCCGCCTAACAGCCGGTGGCAGGCCGACGCTGTTGGCGGTGGGCCGACCGTCTTCCGGCCTAAGTTACTTGTTTGGCGGCGAGAGGCGACAGGTACTGCGCCGGGCCATAGTGGACGGGTCCGTAAGCGCGGGAATCGGCCAGGTTACCGATCTGCTACGCCAGCTTCAGGAATTCCTGGAGGATGTGCTCAAAATCATCGAGACGGTACGGGGCAACCTCCAGGGGTCCGGTACCCTTTCGGCCGGGCCCACGGTGCCGATCTTGAGCAAGGACACGGTGGAAGTTGTCGCCCGTATGGTGAAGATGCCCGAGTTTCAGCGCCTCGTGGCCAACCTGCTTACGCTTGCGCTGCGCGACGAGAACGAGGCTAGTTGGCGGGCCGCCGGGTAAAGGAACCAATAGTAACGTGCCGCCATAACATAGAAGTGCACGGAACTCTGAGCTCTGGGAAGGAGGGTTTGGATTTGGAACTGTCTGGCAGCACCACCGGGTTTGATCGCCGCAGCTTTGTCGTTTTTCTCATTCTGATCCTCTTGTTGCTGGGCGATAGCTTCTAAGTAAGGGTGA
>JACIYD010000515.1 GCA_014360105.1 Clostridia bacterium | reverse complement strand
CGGGGGAAAACCGCAGGAGCAAGGAAAGGAAAAGCCAGTGGTCATTGGTTGCCCCGTTCCCCGGGCCTTCCTGTACGGCTGGGATGCCGAAAGGGCCATCACCTTGGCCGTGGAGGAGATTAACGCCAGGGGAGGTGTCAACGTCGGTGGTGTAAAGCGTCCCTTAAAACTAGAGGTCCTGGACACGCGGGATCTTGAGCCTGGGGTGCCTACCAGTGAGACACTCCTGGCGGTTGAAAAGCTGATTCTCGAGAAGGGTGCCGACTTCATCGTCGGGGGTCCGGCCCGCTCGGAGGGAGCCCTTGCCGCCATGGATCTCGTATCGAGGCACCGCAAGGTTTTCATCGCCACTACCGGAAACCTTACTCCCAAGTTCCACACGATGGTTGCAGAAAACTACGAGCGTTATAAGTATTGCTTCAGAATTAGCGGTAACTCGGCTACCATGGTGCAGGAAATGCTAGCCGTCTTCGAGGAACTGCAAAATCGTTACGGGCTCAATAAAGCGTGCATCATGGTACAGGACGTGGCCCACGCCCGCGCGGGCGGGGACATCATGGCGCAAGAGCTAAAAAAGCGCAACTGGCAAGTGCTGGGTCCAGAAGTATATCCAACAGGAACGAACGATTTCTCTTCGGGTTTACTCAAGGCAAAAAACTTTGGGGCCCAGGTCCTCTTCGTCTGGATGGATATGCCGGAAACCTCGATTCTGGTCAAACAGTACCGGGATATGCAGTTGCCTGCCTTGCCTTACGGGTTTATTGAGGCGGCAGAACAGCCCGGTTTCTGGAAGGCCACGCAAGGCAAGGGCGAGTACTGGATGGCCCACTTGGTCAATGCTGGTAATGCGCCAGTGGAGGTCACGCCGGTAACCAAGCATTTCGTCGAGGCCTACCAGAAACGGTGGCAGATTGAGCCGGAGGGTTACGGTACTTCTTCAAGTTATCAGGCTATTTATACGTTGGTAGACGCTATTGAGCGTGCGGGGTCCATCGAACCGGACGCAGTCATCGCCGCTCTCGAAAAAACGGACATGGTAGGCGTTTACGGCAGAATAAGGTTTGATCCCAAGAGTCACCAGGTCGTTGCCAGCCTTGATCCCGCGGAGGGTGCGGTGCCACAGGTAATTCAGTGGCAGGCAGGAAAAAGAGAAACTGTCTTTCCGCCCAAGATCGCGACCGCAGCCCTGCGCCTCCCGCCGTGGATGGAGCAGACAATAAAGAAGTGAGATCGGAGCGGGGGCGGCCGGTGTTGTTCCTGGGCGCGAAGCGCTGTCCGGAGCGTTGGAGATCCGGCCGCCCATCCCAAAGAACGTGCAAGGTAGGGGTGAGAAGTGATATGGGTTTAGTGGTTTACGGCCTGGTTAACAGTCTAACTTTGGTACTGGTCTCTATTGGTTTTGCCTTGGTTTATGGCGTCAGTCGGGTA
>JACIYD010000514.1 GCA_014360105.1 Clostridia bacterium | reverse complement strand
CCGCAACCGCAAGGTGCTGGCCCTCTCCCTTGTGCAAAACTGGGTCATTGGCCCCATCCTCATGTTTGTGCTGGCCATAGCCTTCCTGCACCACTATCCCGAGTACATGGTGGGGTTGATCCTGATCGGCCTGGCCCGCTGCATTGCCATGGTGATCGTCTGGAACAGCCTCGCCCAGGGTGATACCGAGTATGCCGCCGCCCTGGTAGCCTTCAACTCCATCTTTCAGGTGATCTTCTACTCCATCTATGCCTACATCTTCATCACCGTGCTGCCCACCTGGATTGGTCTGGCCGGCATGGAGGTTCACGTCACCATCGCCGAGGTGGCCACCAGCGTCCTGATCTACCTGGGCATCCCCTTTGCCGCCGGTTTGTTGACCCGGCTGTTTTTGGAGCCGGCAAAAGGCAGGCAATGGTACGAGAAGCGGTTTGTACCGAGAATTAGCCCCCTCGCCCTGATCGCTTTGCTGTTCACCATCGTGGTCATGTTCTCCCTGAAAGGCGAATACATTGTGAAGCTTCCCCTTGACGTCGGGCGGGTTGCCCTGCCGCTGCTGGTCTACTTCGTGGTCATGTTTCTGGCCTCTTTCTTCCTGAGCCTGCGCTTGGGCGTGAACTACCCGCAGACGGCAAGCCTTTCCTTCACCGCGGCCAGCAACAACTTCGAGCTGGCCATTGCCGTCGCCGTGGCCGTCTTCGGCATCAACTCCGGCCAGGCCTTCGCCGCGGTTATCGGGCCGCTGATCGAGGTGCCGGTGATGATTAGCCTCGTCAACGTGGCCCTGGCTTTCTCCCGCAAATACTTTAACGCGGACGGAGCGCCCAAGCTCAACCCGGCCGGCGCAAGGCCCAATTGAGCGCGTCTAAGGTCGGTTTTGCGCCTGCCCGGTGCCCCACCCGGAGGCAATCGCGTCAAATAAGCGGCCGCCCCGCCCTCTGCGCTTGCCGGGCCATGGGGCGGGAAGATAACCCGTGGGGCGGGATCCTCGGCTGCCACTCCTTGGGGCGCGCCGGTCGGCGGGGGAAATGAAGCGTGTAAGTTGTGGCTGCGGAAAATGAGGCAAGGGTTCCGTAGCCGTTTCCTTCGGCAGACTGTTGACATTGGCTAAACGCGGCAGTATACTTCTAAATAAGAGAATACTAATATAGCTATTAAGGACAAGAGCCCGCAGCCGGACATGATGTTTGCCCGGTCTCCTAAGGAGGGCAAACGTAGGATGTTTCCTCCTGGCCATCGTCCTCACGGCACGGGCCATCGGTTTCTCCATGGGCCTGGCCAGGGGTGCGGGAGCCATCGGGCTTTCCATCATCATCGGCCTCGTCATGGCGGCGGCTTTCCGTAGGGAGGAGGCCGCGAAGGTGGCCAAGGAGTCCATCTTCGGCACGGCCACGGCCGGTAAGAGTCTGTGGCTGTACCTGGGTTTCTT
>JACIYD010000513.1 GCA_014360105.1 Clostridia bacterium | reverse complement strand
AGATTATCCGGCAGCGCGCTGCTGCCATCCCGGGCGCCAAGGTTACGGCTACGGGGAATGCCCTGCTCGGCGCCGGCAGCTCTCAATACATGCAGCCATTGGAAATCCGGATCCGCGGCGACGACCTGAAAACCTTGGCCGCGCTGGCCGATCAGGTGGCGGAACGGGTACGGCACGTGCCGGGCACGCGCGAGGTAAAAAGCTCCCTGGAGGAAGGGCGGCCGGAGGCGGTGGTCCACGTCGACCCGCAGATGGCGGCGCGTTATGGCCTGACCCCGGCGCAGGTAGCCTCGGCGGTACGCACGGCCGTCCAGGGGCAAGTGGCCACCCACTACCGCGTAGGCGGGCGGGAGATTGCCATACGGGTACGACTGCCGGAAGAGGCGCGAGCGGACTTGGAAGCGCTGGAAGGATTGCTGTTAATGACACCGGCCGGGGCCGCGGTGCCGTTAAGCAGTGTAGGCGAGATGCGCCTCGAGCGGGGGCCGGCAGCCGTGGAGCGGCTCGATCAGGTACGGCTGGCCACGGTGACGGCCAGTCTAGGTGCGGGTTACAATCTCGGCAAGGTGACCCAGCAGGTGCGGGCCAGCCTGGCCGACCTGGCCTTGCCGGCCGGTTACAGCCTTGAATTCGGCGGCCAGGTGGAAGAGCTTAACGAAGCCTTCAGCGGGTTGTTCCTGGCCTTTTGGATTGCCGTAGCTCTGGTTTACATCGTCATGGCGGCCCAGTTCGAATCCCTGGTGCACCCCTTTACCATCATGCTCTCCTTGCCCCTGGCGGCCGTGGGCGCCGTGCTGGGGCTTTTGCTTACCGGCCGCACCTTCAACATTACTGCCTTCATCGGGGTGGTCGTGTTGGTGGGTATTGTGGTCAACAACGCCATCGTCTTGGTCGACTATGTCAATATTTTGCGCCGCCGCGGGCTGCGGCGCAAGGAGGCCATCCTGCGGGCCGGGCCGAGGCGGTTGCGCCCGATCTTGATGACGGCGCTGACGACCGTCTTGGGCATGGTGCCGCTTGCCCTGGGTCTGGGCGAGGGCGGGGAAGCCCAGGCGCCGATGGCCACGGTAATCGTGGGCGGCCTCCTGACCTCCACCTTCTTGACCCTGGTGGTAGTGCCTGTAGCCTATACGTTAATCGAAGATCTCGGTTTCCGGTTGCGCCATCGGCGGATCTTCGGCAGGAGCGGAGTGTTCGTTTCTAAGTGAGGTTGCGCCGGGTCGAAGGGAGCGCACCATGGCGGGCCTAAAGGAGGATAGGCCGGAATACGAGGAGGCAGATAGAGTTGGCCGGACGCATACCACAAGAAGAACGGCGCCGGCAAATCTTGGGCGCGGCAACCGAGGTTTTTGCGCGGCACGGCTTTTATGAGGCGAAAATCGAGGACGTAGCGCTGGCCGCGGGCATCGGCAAGGGAACGATCTACGAGT
>JACIYD010000512.1 GCA_014360105.1 Clostridia bacterium | reverse complement strand
TGGTTCATCTTGGCCGACGAGTTCGGCAACCGGCTGTACGGCGCGGGCACCCTTAACGAGTCGCGGACGGCCCTGGTCCTCAATGCCGAGAACATCGACGTCCACTGCGACTGGTGGGGCGAGACGGACCGGCGCCGGGTGGAGGAAGCCGAGGAGGCCTTCGAGAGGCTGTGGGAGGACCGGGTGCGCCACCTGCGGGTGCTGACCCTGCCGGAGGCGGTGAGGCAGCGCCTGCTGCGCCTGGCGGAAGGGATCGATTGGCCCGTAGAGGTGGACGGGACCACCGCCCTGCCCAGGCCGGTCGAGCCGCCGTCCGTACTGGAACGCCTGCGGTTTGCCGTCTTGCGCGACGCGCCGAAGATGCCGGGCGGCCGCTTCGTGGGCATGGAAACCGCGCCGGTGGCGCCGTGGCCGCACCAGGCCGTGGTGGTGCGGCGGCTCATCGACACCTGGCCGTACTCGTACCTCTTGTGCGACGAGGTCGGCCTGGGGAAGACCATCGAAGCGGGGCTTGCCTTCCGTTCGCTTTACCTTTCGGGCCTGGTGAGGCGCATCCTTATCGTCGCCCCGCCGAGCCTCATGCCCCAATGGCAGCGGCAGATGGCCGCGAAACTCCTGCTGCCCTTCGGCATCGCCCGAACCGCGCCGGAGATCTCCCATGCCTACATCTTTCCGGCCGAGGAAGTGAGGAGGTCGCGCTTGCTGTACGAGCCCGACCTGGTCATCATGTCCTCGGGGCTTTTGGCCCGCGAAGAACGGGCGGCGGCCCTGCAGACTGCCGCTCCGTTTGACGTGGCCCTGGTGGACGAGGCCCACGCCGCGCGGCGGCGGAACCCCTCTGCGGGCGCGGCGGCAAGCCCCGACTACGGGCACCTGTACACCTGCCTCCGCAATTACCTGCGGCCGCGGGCGAAGAGCCTGTGGCTCGCCACCGCCACGCCAATGCAAATCGACCCCGTAGAGGTGTCCGATCTCCTTGCCCTCACCAACCGGGTGGGGGCCTTCCAGTTCGACCCCACGCTTACGCTGCAGTACTACGAGGTGCTGGGCAAGATCGCAAGACACGAGGAGCCAAGCGAGGATGAATGGGAATTCTTGCGCCGGTCCGTAGAGAGCGTGCGCAGCCAGGACCCTCCGCTGTGGCGGTTCATTGAGGAAGCGGTCATCGACGGGCGGCTGCGCGCGGCGGCGTACAAGTGGCTGGAGTACGGCTACGTTCCGCGCGGGCGGGACCGGGAGCTTTTGCGCCGGCTGATTTTCAGCGCCGCGCCGGCATCAAGGGTGATGCTGCGCCATACCCGGAGGCTCCTAGAGGTTTACCGGGAAAACGGGCAACTGAAGGAGAACCTCGCCCGGCGTTACATCCGGCCGGTTCCTAAAATAGTCTTTACGCCTAAGGAGCGGCGCGCCTATGAGAGCCTCGAAGAGTACTGC
>JACIYD010000511.1 GCA_014360105.1 Clostridia bacterium | reverse complement strand
AGTCTGCTGGCTTGTCTTAAAAGCCGGCGGTGTTGGATTTGTGTCTAGGTCTAGCCGTAAGGCAAGATCGCTTTTCTCCTTATGTTTCTCCCAGACCTTTAGCCAGGCCTCGATGAGCTCAAGCGGCTGGCGGAGGCGTTCTTGGATTTGGGGCAGGGGTTGGTCTTTGCTTCTCACCACCTCCTTAAAGCTTTGCCACCACCGCTGCCAGCGGCTAATGCTGATGGCTAGTTCTTTGCGGATGCTGGTGAGGTCTTCGCCGCCCAAATAGCGGTCAATGGCCACTGCTCCCCGCAAAAAGACCATTTTCTCGCGGCTTTGTTTGCGCATCCCGGCTACCGGCAAAATGACGCCCTTGTCCCACATCCCGGCCAGCATGGCCCGCTGCGCGCGGTGGGTCTGCAAAAGAAGCACGGAAAAGCCTTAAGGCCATCCAATATGGCATCCTGCGCCCAGGCTTCTTCGATCAGCCGGAAAAGGCGCCCCTTCTGCATGGCCACCACGCCAAACTCGGCCATCAATTCGATGTCTTCTTCGGCCACCACGGTGAGCTTGATGAGGCGCTCGGCTTGCGCGGCCCGGGAGCGTTTCTGGTGGTTATCACGGCCGGATATGGCCGGAAACTCTATCTGGCCCGGAGCACGGTTAAGGAGGTTTTCCTCCAGGTAGTTTTGCGCGTCGCGGGCGATGAGAATGGCCTCTTCCAGCGAAACCTCCCGCCGGGCCTTGATTTCGCTCACCAGGTAGTTGAAAAGACTCTTTGCCTCTAAAGAGGCCGCCTGGGTCAAAATGCGCTGGCGGAAAAACATGGGGCGTCCCATAAGGGCCAAACCTCGCTTGTTGCCAATTTTACCCTCTGGTTCGCCATTTGCCCCCGCCTTTCCTGCCCTTGCCTAGGGATGGGCCGCCCCTGTGGACAACGGCAATGCCGGCCGGTTCACCGGCAGGCCTTCAAGCAAGCGCTGTTGCCCGCAGGGCCCGGGATGGCGCCGGCATTTTTGCCGGTATTCGGTTCGGCAAACCGCAGGCTAGCCAAGCACTGACCGGGCAAGGATAATCAACAATTTGCTGACGCCGCCATAACAATATTCAATTGTCAAAGAGCAACATTATCCCGGGTATGGCCGGGCTTCCCTAGATGATGCCTAGGGGGCTCCTCCCGATATCTCCTCGTATGGGGTAGCAGGCATTCCTGCCATTAAGTTAACAGCCGCCCCCTGGAGGTTGAACCAAGTTGCCAATACCTACCGCCGAGCAAGTAGCTCTTTAACCAATCTGCCACGATATCCACCGTCTTAATTGCAGCGAGGGGTGGAAGGGGTACCCCCGCCGCTCAAACTCCCTTCGGCCCGGTACCAAGGCCTCCACACCACGCCTGCCACCTGGCCGTCCAATTCAAAGCGCTACGCGCCCGTATAGAGAAATGGCAGCCACGGCC
>JACIYD010000510.1 GCA_014360105.1 Clostridia bacterium | reverse complement strand
CTTCCAGCCAGCGGCGGTACTCCTTGAGCATCTCCAACTCCTCTTCGATGGAGATGCTCCCCCACCAGCCAAACGGAGTACCGAAGGAAAAACCGAAGGGAAAAGGACCGCCGAAGCCGAACCAGCAACCGCCGTACTTCAATCCCAAACACCTCGCTTATCGTTTTGGAACTAACGCCCTGCTATAATATAATGTACCAAACAGCTACACCGCCTGACTACGCCCTACTCTCCCGAGCACTGCCGCACCGAAATTACGGCCTGCTTTGGTATCGTTCTGCAGGGCGGCGGAATTTCCCTTCTGACTAACCCCTTGGGAATTGTTTCCCTCCCCCGTCTTCCTTGGCTCAGGGGTTTGCGTTAAGCTAAAGGTACTCTGTTTCATCCTTGCCGGGTGTAGCAGCGCGGGCCAACAGCTAGTCGTCTGGGAAAGCAAGGACAGTCGCCTGCCCCTCGGAGAAGTATCTGTGGGAGCGGTTTTCACGGTACCGCGGGTATTGGGCCTGGAAGCCAAGCTCGTCCGTCTCCGGGCTAAAGACCCTCCGCTGGCGGAAGTGGCCCTGTTCTGTCTGGAAGCCTTGCAAAGGCTGGCCGAACGTGAGGAGACGGTGGGCAGGCCGTTTCAGGTGGCGATTCTGAACGAACGGGGGTGCTGGATGTTGAGGCAGAGCTAGCCATAAGCTAAAATGGGGCAGACACCAGGGAATTGAGCTGGGTGGCGTGTGGCTGGTTACCCTTTTCGTCACCACGGCGGTCTGGTTCTGGCTACCGGCCGCGCCCGGAATAAGGGCATGTCTTTCTGCGCTCCTTTCGCTGCCCGTGGTAGTGGTGCCCGGCCTTTTCTTTGCCGCCGATTGGCGCCGGTCCTTGGCAGAGGTGGCCAAAATGGCAGAAGCCGGGGCCTGGGGGAAGCTTTACCTGCGCCTTGAGTCGCGACGGCGTGATGAGCAACGCAGCAGATTTCGGCTGCGGGGCAACAATTGGTAGGTGCCATCCAGGACCTGGAGCGGCGGGCACGTGGCAATGCGCAGGGCAGTCGGCTTGTAGCGGAAAACCTGCTGGCACAAGAGGCTAGGCTGGCCGAGGTGGGCGAACAGGCGGCAAGCCTCGAGCGCCTGGGCGGCTGTCTCCTAGAGCTGTCTGCCATGTTTCAGCTTAAAAAGTCGCCCTCCTCTTAACGCCCCCTCAAGATTCCCGGCTCTTACGCTCTCACTTTGGTCAGGAAATAGTATCACTAGGGTCGAGCGGTGTGGAAGCGGCGAAGAAGCGGTGCTGTTAGCAAAATAGCTAGCGAAAGGTCAGAAACCATAGGGACACCCCTTGCCCGGCTTGCGCACCCTGTCCGTTCGGCCCAGGTGCCCTGCAAACCGAAGTAGATAAGTCAACTGCTGACTAGACTACTAGATCCGACGAGCCGTACCCTCTCTTAAGAAAAGCCGCCT
>JACIYD010000051.1 GCA_014360105.1 Clostridia bacterium | reverse complement strand
AAGGAAACCGGGGGTCTCGCGCCGTAATCAGCGCCAGCGCCGCTTACGTGCCGCTGCCGATTTTTTCTTCCTCTTCACGCTTGGCTTAACATAGTGTTCGCGCTTGCGGATCTCGGCCAGTACCCCGTCTTTCTGCAAGGTGCGCTTGAAGCGTCGCAGGGCGCTGTCCAGAGATTCATCCTTGCCAACCCGAACCTCGCTCAATTATCCTACCCTCCCCCCTTACCCCGGCTTACGCAAGCCGCGGCCGCTCGAGCCCTGAACAGCCACTGTAATTATAGTCGATGGCAGCGGGTGCCGTCAACGCCGCCCGCGCCTGGGTTATCCCCGGTTTTCTCTTACACCATGCCGCCCAGGGTCCGCCCGCCGATGAGGTGGTAATGCAGGTGCGGCACTTCCTGGCCGGCGTCCGGGCCGCAGTTAACCACCAGCCGGAAACCGCTGCCGGCAATGCCTTCACGGCGCGCCAGGGCCGCGGCCACCACCTGTACCCGCCCCAGCCAGGCCTGGTCCTCCTCCCCGGTCTCGGCCAGGCTCTCCACGTGGCGCCGCGGTACGATGAGCAAGTGCACCGGCGCCAGCGGGTGAATGTCGCGGAAGGCTACCAGCACTTCGTCCTGATATGTAATCTCGGCCGGTATCTCTCCGGCAATGATGCGGCAGAAAATGCACTCCGCCACGCTTCTCACCTCCTATTTCCATTTTCTGGCCCCACCACCTTGCCAACGTCGCTTGGAGCAAATCCCGGGCCCGCCCTCCGCAGTTTCCCGCCTTCGTTGCCGGGCAATGCACCATGCGGGCTCGGGCGTCGCCGAGACCAGCTTCGGCTAGTACGCCGCGCCGGCCTGCTCGCCTAGTAAGCCCTCACCCGCGCGGCTCAAGATGCGCACCGGGACCAGCCGACCGAGGAGCGCCGGATCGCCTGGAAAGCTCACCTCGAGATAGTTTTCGCTGTGCCCGGTAAGAAACCCCCGTTTACCCGGTACCGCCCTTTCCGCCACCACCGTCAGGCGCCGGCCGAGAAAGCGACCGGCGTAGGCGACCGCCAGGCGGCGGCCCAGGGCACGCAGCCGGCGGCTGCGCTCCGCCTTGACCGCCGGCGCCACCTGGTCGGGAAAGCTAGCGGCGGGCGTCCCGCGGCGCGGCGAATAGGGAAAAACGTGCAGGCGGCTGAAAGCCATGGCCTCGACAAAGGCCAGGGTACGGGTAAAGCTCGCTTCGTCTTCCCCGGGAAAGCCGACGATGACGTCCGTGGTTACCGCCGCTTCCGGCCGCCCTTGCCTCAGGCGCGCCAGCAGGGCCGCATAGTCGTCCGGCGTGTAGCGCCGGCCCATGCGCGCCAGGGTGGCCGCGTCGCCGCTTTGCAGCGGGATATGCCAGTGAGGGCAAATCTTCTCCTCGCCGGCAAGCACCCGGACGAGTTCCGCGGTAAAGTAATGCGGTTCCACAGAACTTAACCGCAGCCGACCCAGCCCCGGCAGGCGCACCAGCTCCCGCAACAACCCCGCCAGGTCGAGGTCGCCGCGCTCGCGGCCGTAGGCGCCGAGGTTGACGCCGGTGAGGACGATTTCCCGGTAGCCGGCCCGGATGAGGCGTTCCACCTCGGCCTTCGCCGCCTCCGGCGGCCGGGTGCGCACCGGGCCGCGCGCCCGGGGCACGATGCAATAGCGGCAGCCTTCCTCGCAGCCCTCCTGCACGCGCACGAAGGCGCGCGCGCGCTCGCCCGCCTCGAGGGGCAACTCTTCAAAGGGTGCCGGTGCCTGCCAGGGGATGACGCAGACGCGCGGACCTTGTTCCTGCGCCTCCTCCACCAGTTCCACCAGGCGGTGTCGCTCCCTGGTGCCCACGACCACCTTTACTCCGGGAATGGCCGCCACTTCCTCGGGGGCCACCTGGGCATAACAGCCGCTGACCACCACCGTGGCGCGGGGGTTGCGGCGCACCGCCCGGCGGATCATTTGGCGACACTTGCGGTCGCTCAGGTGAGTAACGGTACAGGTGTGGACGACGTAAACGTCGGCTTCTTCCTCGAAGGGAACGGTCCGGTAGCCGTGGCGCGCAAAAAGCTCCCGCAGCGCCTGGGCCTCGCTCTGGTTTACCTTGCAGCCCAGCGTGGCAAAGGCCACCGTGGGCCCGTTCCCTTCTTCCCGGACCATGGCTCAACTTATTCCTCCATAAATCTCTTGCGGGGAATTTGGGCGGAGTTTGCGAGGCTACCAGCGGGGGAGCCGCACCTCAATTTGCCCCGAGGTCACCCAACTCGTAGAGGATGATGGCCAACGCGGCAAGAGCGGCCGTTTCACAGCGAAGCACACGCGGCCCCAGGCTCACCGTAAGGCCGCCGTAACGCCGGAACAGGGCGACCTCCTCAGGCGCCCAGCCGCCCTCCGGGCCGACGGCCACCGTCACCTCGTGCACGCCGCCCTGGCGCAGCCCTGCCAGCGCCGCCCTTAAACTTGTCTCTCTTTCGCCTTCCCAGGGTACGAGCAGGGTCGCCTGCGGCGCCAACGCCGCGAGCGCCTCTTCCAGGGGGCGCACCCCCTCGACCAGAGGCACCCGGCTTCGCCCGCTCTGGGCCACGGCGGCCGCCACGATTGCCTGCCACCGGCGGCGGCGTTCCTCGCTGCCGGCCCCGTCCAGCCGCACCACACTCCGCTGCGTGGCCACCGGCATCAGGCGGGCCACGCCCAGCTCCGTCGCTTTCTGAATGACGAGGGCCGTCTTTTCCCCCTTGGGCAGCCCCAGAAGCAGGGTGACGGCGACCGGGGGTTCAGCCGCGCCGGGCCGGGCCGCCACTACCTCGGCCCGTGCCACCTGTGCCTCCACCGCCACCAGGCGCGCCGTGAATTCCCCGCCTTCGCCGTTTACTGCAATAAAGGTATCACCGGGTTTGAGCCGCAGCACGCGAACGAGGTGCCGCCGCGCACCGCCCCCGATGGTAATCATCCCCCCGGGACCAAAGGCTTCGGGGGGCAGAAAGATGCGCGGCATGGCCGGTCGCCTGCCTTACATGAAGGCGTCCTTGACGCGGCCGAAAAAGCCTTTTTCCCGACCCGCCGGCTTCTGTTCCTCCAGGCGGGCGAATTCCCGCAGCAGCTCCTTTTGGCGCTCGGTAAGGTCGGTGGGGGTGCGTACCTGGACGATGACGTGCAGGTCGCCACGGCCGTGGCCGCGGAGGCGAGGAATACCCTTGCCCCGGAGGCGGAAAACAGAACCCCCTTGTGTCCCTTCGGCCAAACGGATTTTGGCCGGCCCTTCCAGGGTGGGCACTTCGATCTCGTCGCCCAGGGCCGCCTGGACGAAGGACACCGGTACTTCGCAGAAGAGGTCGTAGCCTTCCCGCCGGAAAAGCGGATGTGGCCGCACGTGGATGCTGATGTAAAGGTCGCCCGGCGGACCGCCCCGTATCCCGGGTTCGCCTTCGCCGCTCATGCGGAGCTGCCAGCCTGTATCCACCCCGGCGGGGATGCGCACGTGAATCTTACGGCCGCGCCGCACGCGCCCCCGGCCGCCACAGGTGGCGCAAGGCGTGCTAATGAGGCGCCCCGTGCCCCGGCACTGGTTGCATGTCCGGATGGTCTCCATACGACCCAGAGGGGTGGCCTGGGTCAGGCGGATCTGCCCCGTACCGTGGCAGGCGGGACAGGTTACGGGCCGCGTGCCCGGGTCGGCACCGCTACCGCCGCAGGCGGCGCAGACTTCCTCGCGGCTGACCTCCACGTCCTTCTCCGTACCGAACGCCGCTTCTACAAAATCGAGATCGAGTTCAAGCTGGAGGTCGGCGCCCTTTTGCGGGCCGCTGCGGCGGCCCCCGCCGAAGCCGCCGAAGAACATGTCGAAAAGGTCGCCCAGCCCGCCAAAGTCACGGCCCAGGTCGGCAAAGTCGCCGAAGCCGCCGAAACCACCTGGGCCAGTTTCGCCCGAGTGGCCGAACTGGTCGTAGCGCGCCCGCTTCTCCGGGTCGCTGAGGACATCGTACGCTTCCTGGACTTCCTTGAACTTTTCCTCCGCTTCCTTTTTGTTCCCCGGGTTCATGTCCGGGTGGTACTGGCGCGCCAGCCGCCGGTAGGCCTTCTTGATCTCCTCCGGTGAGGCGTTGCGGTCCACGCCCAGGACCTCGTAGTAATCACGCTTGGCGGCCAAGGGCACTCACCCTCCGCATGCGTCTCCTGGCGCCATGCCAACAGTCTACTTGTTATCATCCATTACTTTGTAGTCGGCGTCAACCACGCGATCGCGCCCCCCGCCACCCTCGGTGCCCGTCGCCTGCTGCCTTGCCTGGCCCGTCTGCTGGTAGAGCTTGGCGGTAACGGCGAACAGCGCTTCGGAGAGGGCCTCCGCCTGCTGCTTGATTTTATTGATGTCTTTGCCCGTCAGGGCCTCCTGCAGCTCCTTTTTGGCCTTTTCCACCCTTTCGCGGTCGGCCGCCTCCACCTTGTCGCCCAATTCCTTAAGCGTACGCTCCGTCTGGTAGATGAGAGAATCCGCCTGGTTGCGGGTCTCCGCCTCTTCTTTGCGCTTACGGTCTTCCTCGGCAAAGGTTTCCGCTTCACGCACCATGCGCTGAATTTCCGCTTCGCTCAGGCCGCTGGAAGACTTGATGGTGATGGCCTGCTCTTTGCCCGTGCCCAGGTCGCGCGCCGAAACGTGAACGATACCGTTCGCGTCGATGTCGAACTTAACCTCGATCTGGGGCACACCTCGCGGCGCCGGCGGGATGCCCGTAAGCTGGAACCGCCCCAGCGTCTTATTGTCCGCGGCCATGGGCCGTTCGCCCTGGAGAACGTGGATCTCCACCGTAGTCTGGTTGTCGGCCGCGGTGGAAAAGATCTGGCTTTTGGAAGTGGGGATGGTCGTGTTCCGCTCGATGATCTTGGTAAAGACACCACCCAGGGTCTCGATGCCGAGCGAGAGCGGTGTTACGTCGAGCAGCAACACGTCCTTGACCTCGCCGGCCAGCACCGCCGCCTGGATGGCCGCGCCCAGGGCGACGCACTCGTCCGGGTTAATGCCCTTGTGCGGCTCCTTACCGGTGATGCGGCGCACCGTCTCCTGCACCAAGGGAATGCGCGTGGAGCCGCCGACGAGGAGCACCTTGTCGATTTTGTCCGGAGTTAATCCGGCGTCGCTCAATGCCTGGCGCATCGGCCCCACCGTCTTTTCCACCAGGTCGGCAATCAATTCTTCCAGCTTCGCCCTGGTGAGGGTCACGTCGAGGTGCAGCGGACCGGAAGGCGTGGCGGTGATGAAGGGCAGGTTGATGTTCGTCGAGGTAACGGTGGAAAGCTCGCACTTCGCTTTCTCCGCCGCCTCTTTCAGCCTTTGTAAGGCCATGCGATCCTGGCTCAAGTCCACCCCGTGCTGCTTCTTGAACTCGGCCACGAGCCATTGGATGATCCGCTCGTCGAAATCGTCCCCCCCTAGGCGGTTGTTGCCCGCGGTGGCCTTTACCTCGAAGACGCCCTCGCCCAGCTCCAGAATGGAGACGTCGAAAGTACCCCCACCCAGGTCGTAAACGAGAATGGTCTGGTCTTCTCCCTTATCCAGACCATAAGCCAGGGAGGCCGCCGTGGGCTCGTTGATGATGCGCAGGACCTCGAGACCGGCGATACGCCCGGCGTCCTTGGTGGCCTGACGCTGGCTGTCGGTAAAATAGGCCGGGACAGTAATGACCGCCTGGGTTATCTTTTCGCCGAGGTAAGCTTCGGCGTCTGCCTTTAGTTTCTGCAGGATCATCGCCGAGATTTCCTGCGGCGTATATTCTTTGTCGTCGATCTTCACCCGGTAGGTGGTCCCCATGTGTCTCTTGATCGACATGATAGTCCGCTCCGGGTTGGTGATGGCCTGGCGCTTGGCCACCTGCCCCACCAGGCGCTCCCCATCCTTGGTGAAGGCGACGACGGAAGGTGTGGTCCGTCCTCCCTCCGCGTTGGGAATGATGACCGCCTCGCCGCCCTCCATTACGGCGACGCAGGAGTTAGTCGTTCCCAGGTCGATGCCGATGACCTTACCCATCGCATTCACCCTCCTCAGGCCTCAAAGGGATGACCTTTTCCGCGGCAGGCCTTTTGGCCACCCGCACCAGGGCCGGCCGCAGCAAACGCCCGTGAAAAAGATAGCCTTTTTGCAGTTCGTCGACCACGGTATTCTCGGCGTGCTCCTCGCTCTCAACCGTGGCCACCGCATGATGTTTGGTCGGGTCAAAAGTCTCGCCCCGGGCGACCAAGGGGCTCGCGCCTTCTTTGAGGAGGAACTCCGCCAGTTGCCGGTAGACCATTGTCACCCCGGCTTGCAGGTTTTCCAGGCTGGCGCCGTCTTGCTCCGCAGCGGCAACGGCCCGCTCCAGGTTGTCGACCACGGGTAAGAGCCGGCGCAGCAAGTCTTCCGTCACTCTTTCTCTCAATTCCTCCTGCTCGCGCCGCACCCGCTTCCGGAAGTTCTCAAAATCGGCCTGCAGCCGCTGCAGGTGCCGCACGTAGTCCGCCACCTCGCGCTCGAGTGAGGCAATGCGCTCGCGATAGGCTCCCGCCGCCTCCTCTTCCGGTACCGCCGGCCTCTCGGGGGCAGGGCTTTCCGCCTCGCCGGTAGCACCGCCCTCGCTTTGCTCCTCCAACCGGGTTTCTTGTTCGCCCGGCGGTGCTTCCTGTGTCGGCCCCTCTGCGCCCTCCCCCACCGGGGGAGCCGCGGTTTGCCCTTCTTTATCCTGCAAAGGCATCAACCCTCACCACGCTTCACCGGAATCTAGCGGTAGAAATGCGCCAGCATTTCGGAAAGGAAGGAGCTCATGAACTCAATAGTAGCCACGGCCCGCGCGTACTCCATGCGTGTTGGGCCCAAGAGCCCGATGGCACCCATGACACGGTCCCCCACCCGGTAGGAAGCGGTGACAATGCTACAGTAGGGCATGTTGAACGCCCGATTCTCTCCGCCGATGCGGATGGCCAGCGTGCCGCCCGCTTCCTCGAGGAGCAGTTGCCGCAGCAGGTGCTCCGTTTCCAGGACGTTGAGGATGTCCTTTACCTTCGCCAGGTCGCGGCGGAACTCGGGCTGATTGAGGATGTTGAGCGTGCCGCCCAGATAGATGCGCTCCGCCCGCCCGCCGCCGATGGCGTCTTCCACCGCCTCCAGCACCAGGCCCACCACGCGACGGTAGGCGGCCAGTTCGTCCCGGATATCTCGTAGTGCCGCCCGGCTCAGTCTTTCCAGCGTCAGCCCCCGCAGGTGGCGCGTGAGTACTTCGCTGATGACCGCGAGGTCGCGCGCGGTGATCTCGTCCGGGATCTCCAGGAAGCGGTGCTGGATGGTTCCCATGTTGGTCACCACCAGCAAGATGGCCTTCTCCGGCACCAGCGGCAGGAGTTCGATGTAGAGAATCACGCTTCCCGCCCATTGCGGGCCGAGGGCAAGGCCGGTGAGGTTGGTCATCGCCGAAAGGACCTCGCTGGTGCGGGCAATGAGTTCCTCTACGGCCTGCAGCTTGGTGGCAAGGCTCTGCACGATGAAGTCCTGCTCCTCGGCCGTTAGGTGCGTCTTTTCCATGAGGTAGTCCACGTAGTAACGGTAGCCGAGATCCGAAGGAATGCGGCCCGCCGAGGTATGGGGTTGCTCGAGCAAACCCATCTCTTCCAGGTCGGCCATTTCGTTGCGAATGGTGGCCGGGCTGACCCCGAGGTTGTATTTGCGCGCCAGCGTGCGCGAACCCACCGGCTCGGCCGTGGCGATGTAGTCCTGGACAACGGCCTGCAAGATCCTCTTTTTGCGTTCGTCCAGGTACATACTCTCATCCTCCTGTTAGCACTCTCGCTGGCAGAGTGCTAAGGCTAACTTCACAATAGCATTTGCCCCCTTCTTTGTCAAGCAGGACGGCACGCCCGCAGCAATACCGCGTCAGGCTTTATCAGACCGGCCCTGCGCCTGCCCCCGCAGGGCCGAAAAAACGTCCCGGAAAACGGTTCTTCGGCTCCCTCACCTGGATGAGCCTCACGGGCGACACCGGCGCTTGCGCTTCGAGCTTGAGGCGGGCCTGCGGCTCGTGCGCACCCTCCGTGGCGCCGTGGGGGCTAGCGGCCATCCTTGGTACCGGGCGGCTTGCGCTGTCGCTTGCGCGAAAAGCCCGGCTCGCCGCGATGCGGAAAGTCTTGCGCCGGGAGCCAAAGACCGCCCGGCAAAAGGGGGGATACCTCAGGGGCGGTACGGCCTTCCGACCCGCCGCTTTGCTTCAGACGAAAGCACGGAAGGCGACGTTACCCAGCAGGAGACCCCGGTTGGTGAGACGTAAGTAACCGGCCCGCTCTTCCAGCAGGCCCTGCCGTTTGAGCGCGGCGATTTCCTCGCCGTAGACCGCCGTGGCGGAACGGCCGAAGGTTCGGGCAAAGGCCGCCAGGCTCACACCCCGGCGCAGGCGCAGTCCCAGGAAC
>JACIYD010000509.1 GCA_014360105.1 Clostridia bacterium | reverse complement strand
TCGCTACCACGGGTTTTGCCATAGGACCACCTCGAGCTTGCGCAAGAGTGCTCCGGCCGTAGGCGCCACGCTCTCTACCTCCAGCGACAACTCCCCCGCCAGACGCCCAAGGGTGTAATTGTCGAGGAACAGGTAGCCGTCCCGCAGCATCGATTGCGGCAGAAGGATGAGCGCCTTCTCCCGCCGCAGGCGGGACAGGTGGGGCTGCAACCCGCGCTTGATGTCCTGCCCCGTAAGGAGGCCCGCCACGGTAATGGAGGGGCCGAAAAAGCGGTTCTCCAGGGAGAACACCTCGACCCTTGCTTCCGGCCAAAGCCGGCGCAATTGCCGTACTAGCTCAAGCAAGATTTTCCCGGCCGCCCGGCCGGTCACCAGCGCCACCGGCCGTGAAGGCCGCAAGCACCGCCCGAGGGAGCGTATCTCCCGCGCCCATTCGTCTAGGAAAAGCCGGGTCAAACCGACGCCGTTCTCCAATTGGGGAAAGCCCTCGTACGCTTCGGCGGCAGGGAAAGGCCGGCCGGCCAGCAAGTAGAATTCGTCGGCGGCAAAAACCAGGCGGCTTCCCAACCGGGCGAGGCAGTGGTGCTGCAATCTGGCCACCTGGTTAAGCACCCTTCTCGCGCCTTCCTGGTCAAAAGGCAAGAGGGGGTAGAGATGCTGCCGGTGGCGGGTAAGGCCTACCGGTACCACCGCCACCGACCTAAAGCCCGGCCACAGCGAGGCGAGATAATGCACCGTTTCCTCCAGGTAGGCGCCGTCGTTCAACTGACGGCAAAGAACGACCTGGCCGTGCAGTTCGATGCCGGCGGCGGCCAGGCGGGCCAATTCCTCGCGTATCGCCCGCGCCCGCGGCGTACCAAGCAGGTAAGCCCGCCGTTGCGGGTCCACGGTGTGCACCGAAACATAGAGGGGGCTTGGACGCAACGCAAGAATGCGCTGCCAGTCCTTCTCTTTCAAATTAGTCAAGGTAATATAGTTACCGTAAAGTACCGAATACCGGTAATCATCGTCTTTAACGTAAAGGGTGGGACGCAATCCCCGGGGCAATTGGTCGACGAAACAGAAAAGGCAGCGGTTCCGGCACCGCTGCATGCGGCCAAAACTGTCCGGACTAAAGATCAGTCCCAGGTCCTGGTCCCACTCCTTGTATACGGCCACCCGGCGTACGCCTTGTGGCCCGGTTAACTCCAGCACCAGATCGGGTTCCGCCGCGGCAAAGTAATAGTCGAGAAGATCATGAATCTCCTGGCCGTTAATGCGCCAGAGTCTCTCTCCCGGCACAATTCCCGCGTCGGCCGCCGGACTACCCGGTTCCACCTTTTCCACCAAGCCACCCTTAGGGGCCACGGCCCGCCCTCACCCCCAATACGCTCGCTCTCATTATCCAATATTGCTATAACCTCGTCAAGCGAGGGTGTTCCGAGGCGAAGCGGGAGGTTGAG
>JACIYD010000508.1 GCA_014360105.1 Clostridia bacterium | reverse complement strand
TTCGTTTTCCAGGTCAAGTGCCGCGAGCGCGCCTTTGGGACCCAGGTTACGACAGAACTGATTGACCGCACCGCAGAAAATATGGAAAAGCTTAGAATAAGGGAAATAGAGGATGGCCAGCATCGCCAGAACGCCATGAATCCACCAAAAGATGCGGTGCACCGCCTCTTGCGTGGCCACGGGCCACCCCGCCACGAGATTCATGAAAAATGCGCCGCCCGGCTGCGCATTTACCCACGGATCCTGCGTAGCCGCCATGCGCAGCCCTTCGAGCAGATAACCCGTGACCAGGATGGCGATGATTAGAACCAGGATGATGGCATCTTCCGGCTTGTTATCCAGCCGGTCGGGACGAAGGAGATAACGCCGCACCAGCGCCATCACGGCGCCCACCAGGGCGAGAATGCCGAGGACGTCCAGGATAAACGAGACGTTGAGATAAGGATTGCCCGCAAGAAAATGATAACCGGTAAGGATCTGAATGAAGTCGAGCAGTGCCCCCAGAACAAAGAGGACGACCAAACCCCAAAAGAGGAAAAAGTGCATCACTCCGGGATACGGGTCCCGCAATTGCCGCAGGTGACCAAAGCCCTCCAGGATTACGGTTTTAAAGCGCGCCCCGATCTGGTCCAGGCGGCGGTCCGGCCCGCCCAGGCGCCAGAGCTGATAATGGCGATACATCCCGTAAAGAGCGACAATTGCCACCACGGCAAAGACGACATAAATGAGCAGGTGCTCCGGAATGTTCCAATAGAGTTCCCGCTGCGCTTCCATTCCATTCCCTCCTCGATGCGCGTGGCACCACCTTGCCTGGCAGGGCCGGAGCGGTCTTACAGCGGTCGAGCAGAGCATTGTGGCACGTTTTCTCTTCGAAAGCTCACTCCGGCCCCGCCACATGGCCGATCAGGGGGCTGGGGGCGCTCTGCCGGCCCAAGCAAGTCTTAAAAAACTTCGCCTTGCGCGCGCCCCAACCTAGGCGAGCGCCTTCTTGAACTCCTCGGTCAACAGCGGCACTACCTTGAAAAGGTCGCCCACGATCCCGTAGTCGGCTACTTTAAAGATATTGGCTTCCGGGTCCTTGTTGATCGCCACGATGAACTTGGAGGAAGACATACCCGCCAAATGCTGGATGGCGCCGGAAATGCCGCAAGCTATATAAAGGGTGGGCGAAACCGTTTTGCCCGTCTGACCCACTTGGTCGTCGTGGTCGCGCCAACCGGCGTCAACCGCCGCGCGCGAGGCGCCAACAGCCGCGCCGAGGACGTCGGCCAGGTCCTCAAGCAACTTGAAGTTCTCCGGTCCTTTCATGCCGCGGCCGCCAGCCACGATGATGTCCGCTTCCGTGAGCTCTACCCGACCGGCCGTCTTGCGCACAACCTCTTTTACCAATTGACGCAGCGACGCGGGATCCAACTGCACCGAATGCGCCACCACCTCAGGAGTGCGGGGGGTCACCG
>JACIYD010000507.1 GCA_014360105.1 Clostridia bacterium | reverse complement strand
CTTCGGCCATCCGTGGCCTTCGGCCCGCCTCCGCCCTCGCCCTCGCGCAAGTTCGGCTCACCGCGACGCTCAAGTCTCTCGCTGTGAGCCAAAGACCGCCCGACAAAAGTGGGGATACGCCAGCATTAAGCGCCTTGACAAGAGGGCGTGGATCGCACATAATAAATAGTGACAACGTGGCGGTGTAGCTCAGTTGGTCAGAGCGCACGGTTCATACCCGTGGTGTCGCAGGTTCGAATCCTGCCACCGCTACCATCTTTGCCTAAACGAGCCCGGCGGTTTCCGTCGGGTTTTCTCTTTGTCCTTTTTTGTCGCTCTTCCCTCGGCCCTCCTCGACAGGAATTGCAGCGCCCTTCGCCTATAATCTTGTTGGCTAGATCTTTCAGGCAGGAGGGAGAAAGGTGGCGGAAGATACGGAAATCCGCCCATTTCGCCGACTGGAAACGAGGCGGGCCAAGCGAAGGCGAGCGGAACGCACGGGGGCGGCGGTGTCTATCGGGGCAACGCTGGCCTATGCCGGGGCAGCGTTCCTCTTGGGCAGGGCGACCGTTTTCGGGGAATTACATCCCTTTTGGCCGGCCTTTTATGCCGCCCTCCTGGCGGTCCGGCCCGAAGTGGGGTGGGCAGCGGCTCTTGCCACCGCGGCCGGCTTGGCCAGCGTCGTGCGGGGGCAGGCTTTCCTCGCAGCGCTCTTGGGGCTTCTCTTTCTTCGCCTCACGCTCGGCCGCCTGACGAGAAAGGTAAAAGGTACGCCTGGTGTCGCCGTCGCCGGGGTTGGGGCCGCGAGCATTATCGTGCCCAAAGGGTTGTTGCTTGCCCTGGGGCAGGACGGTCTGGATCAAGTACTCGCCCTGATTTGCGAGGCATTGCTCGCCGTTCCCCTGGCCCTCGCCTTTCTCCTCGTCCTAGGAAACAAAGCACGGCAGGAAATGGCCGTTCCGCTCGGCGAAGAGGTGGCCTGCTGGCTGGTTTTTCTCCTGGGCATGTTGCTTGGCCTCCATGGCCTTAAATTGGCCGGAATTTCGCTCCTGGACATAGGCGCGGGTCTTCTCGTCCTTCTTGCCTCCCTCACCGGGGGTGCCGGCGGTGGGACGGTGGCGGGCGTGGCGGTGGGCCTTGTTCCAACCCTCACCAGCTTGGCCCCTCCCTCCTGGATTGCCCTTTACGCCGTCAGCGGCCTTTTGGGAGGGATGCTCGCCTCTTTCCGCCGGGCGGGCGTAGCTCTGGGCTTCCTTCTCGGCGTTTTGCTGCTTTCCGTGTATTTCTTCAACCGCGCGGCCATCGTCGGCAATATCGAGGCGGCACTGCTCGCGGTGGCGCTCTTTTTTCTTATGCCGGAAGGGGTGGTGCGCTACGTAGATTGGCTCCCCCTGGCCGGAGAGCGGACCGAAGAATACTGGCAACGCCGACTGAGGCGCATGGAGGACAGAATCCGGGAGCAGTTGCGGCAACTGGCCGCAA
>JACIYD010000506.1 GCA_014360105.1 Clostridia bacterium | reverse complement strand
CTGCGCCTGGAAACCGAGTACACGCCGCAGATGAGCGGCCAGTGGCGCACCAGGGTAGAGGCCTTCCTGGAGAGCCTGGCCGGAGGCAGCGGCTGCCCGGCTGCGGGGCGAGGCCGATGAACCGCCTCGCGCGCGCTCTCCTGCGACAGCGCTGGCCCTACCGGCTGGCCGGCCTTTACCTGGCCACGCGGCGCGGCTACGCGTGCCGCGCCCTGCGCACGATGGCGCTCGCCGGGCTCGACCAGGCGCGCGCCTGGTACCGCCGCGAGAGGCCGGTGGTCTGGACGACGGCCTTCGTGCCGACGGAAATCCTCTACGCCCTCGATTTGAACCCGTTCGCCGTGGAAGTGGCCACGGCTCTGGCCGGAAGCCTGGGCCTGGCGCCGCGCCTGCTGGCCGCGGCGGAGCAGGCGTGGTACAGTGCCGATCTCTGCGCCTTTCACCGCTGCGCGCTGGGCGGCGCCTTGCTCGACTACTGGCCGCGGCCGGATGCCCTCGTCGCCAGCAGTCATTTATGCGATGGGGCGCCCCGTCTTTTCCACAACCTGGCGCAGTGGTATGGCGTGCCCCTCTGGATCATTGACGTCCCCACCACCCGGAGCGCCGGCGCCGCCGCCTACCTGGCAGAGCAACTGGCGGAGTTGGCCGGCGGGCTGGCCCGGCTTACCGGCCGGCGTCTCACCGGGGAAGGCCTGGCGAGGGCGTTCCGTCATTCCAACGAAGCGCGCTCCTGGCTTTTGGCGGCCAACCGCTGGCGCCGCGCCGATCCGGCCGTCTTTGCCGGGCAGCGCGCGCTCGACTTTCTCTGGGTCGGGTTCATGGGCCAGGGGAGTCCGGCGGCGGTGCGCGTCTACCGGGAGTATGCCACGGAACTGGCACGCCGGGTGGCACGGGGCCAGGGGGTCGTGCCGCAGGCGAAATACCGCCTCCTCTGGCTGCATCTCAAACCCTACTACCCGGTAGAGTTCTGGCGGTTCCTGAGCGAGGCAGGAGCGGTGGTCGCCTTTGAAGAATTTAGTGAAGTGTACTGGCCGGAGCTGGTGGCCGAGAAGCCCTGGGCCAGCCTGGCGCAGAAAATGCAGTCCCATTTTGCCCTGGGCTCCTGGGAGCGCCGCCTCAACACCATTAAGCGACTGGTCCGGGTTTACCGCTGCGACGGCGTGATCCACTTTGCCCACTGGGGCTGCCGCCAGAGCAATGGGCCCGTGCGCCTCATCAAAGAAGAGCTCCAGGCGGCCGGGATACCGCTGCTTATTCTGCCCGGGGACTGCCTCGACCGGCGCCACTATGCCGTCGGCCAGAATCTCACCCGCCTGGCCGCGTTTCTCGAGCTTTTGGAAGAGCGCCGCCGCGGCGCGGCTGCGCGGGATAATCCGGAGCAGGGGCCCGGCGCTTCTGGCTAGAAAGGGGGAAGGCCGCATGGTGGTCGTGGGGATCGATGTCGGCTCCATCTCCACGGAAG
>JACIYD010000505.1 GCA_014360105.1 Clostridia bacterium | reverse complement strand
TCTCCACGATTACTATACCGCTATCGAGAACGTCTTTAGGGCCGTGGCTGGCAAAATCGACAAAAGTATCCCCCGTGGTGAGCAGTGGCATAAAGAACTACTGGAGCAGATGACCCTGGAGGTGCCAGGACTGCGCCCTCCTGTTATTGCCCCACTCACTGCCCAGCGTCTGGACGCCTACCGGGGCTTCCGTCATGTTTTTCGTAATACCTACGGCTTTAACCTTTCCTTTGCCAAGATGCGGGAACTCCTGGAGGCCCTACCCGACACCCAAAAGTCCCTAGCGCGAGACCTGGAGCAGTTTACCAGTCAGATGCGCCGCCTCTGTGGTCTCGAGGCCGCCCGATCCAGATCAGGGGGCAGGAAAAGGCGGTAAAAGGCAAAATCCTAGCTCCCCAGTAACGGCATAATGGCATCGCGCCAAATATGGATGCCGTTGGGACAGGAGCATTTGCCACAGGAGCGGCACCGCTCGATCCCAAGAGCCCGGGCCTGCGCACGCCGGTCCCGGTCGTTGCGCGGGTCCCAGAGGAGTTGGGCAAGCTTGACGAAAAGGTAAGGCCCGCCAAAGGGGGCTTGCGGCCCCTCCCACGCCGGACAGGCGGCCTGGCAGCAGAGGCACTCCCGGCAGGCCATCAGCCGCGCGTGTTCCGGCGGCTCCCTTAAGGAGGGTGCATCGGGCGCGATGGTCCCGGTCAGGTCGACGCCGCCGGGGAGGTAAAGCTCGTAGGCGAGGAGCTTTTCCCACAGGCCGCGCCGCTCGATCACCAGGTCTTGCAGGAGGGGGAACTTGGGCAGGGGCCGCACGATCGTGTCGGGTTTGAGGTAGGTGAGACAGGCAAGGCGGGGGCGGCCGTCAATCTCCACCGCGCACTGGCCGCACTTTTGAAAGCGGCAACCGTAGCGAAAGGCAAGGGTGGGGTCGAGGTGCTCATAGATATAAAGAAGGGCGCTTAAGACCGTGGCCCGCGGATAAGCGGGGACGTGGTAGGCAGCGAGGTAGGGCCTTGTCGCCGTGGAGGGATGATGCCGGTAAACCTTTATGGTGACAGACCTTGCTGCCGCCCGGCTCATCTAGCCCACCTCGAGGAGGCGCAGGCGCATCTCGCCGTTTTCCTGCCTGAGCAAGGTGCGCCGGCGCCAGTTTTGCTCGTCCGGAAAAGGGTAGTCGCGGCGATAGTGCGCGCCGCGGGATTCCTGCCGGGCCAGGGCACTGAGAAGCACCGCCCGGGCCACGGTGAACATGAAGCCTAGTTCCAGGGCCTCCCGCCAGAGCCGGCCGGCTTCGGCCTCTTTTTCTTGGGCCTCGGCTTCGAGTTCCCCCAGGCGCGCCAGGGCTTTTTCCAGCCCCGCCCCATCCCGGATGATGCCGGCTTTTTCCCACATCAGTTGTTGCAGCTCCAGGCGGAGGAGCACCAATGCCCTGGCCGCCGCCAGGCTGTTATTTTCTCCTTCCTGACCGCC
>JACIYD010000504.1 GCA_014360105.1 Clostridia bacterium | reverse complement strand
GCGCGGCGGCCGGCGGTGCAGGTGGGGGACCCCTTCAAGGAAAAGCTGCTCATCGAGGCCTGCCTGGAACTGGTGGCGGGCGATCTTTTGGTGGGGATGCAGGATCTCGGTGCCGCCGGTATTACCAGCGCCACGGCAGAGACGGCCGCCCGCGCCGGGACCGGGATGGAATTGGAGCTGGACCGGGTTTTGCGACGCGAGCCCGGCATGACGCCCTACGAGGTGATGATCTCGGAATCCCAGGAGCGCATGCTGGTCATTCCCCGACCGGGTTGCGAGGAACAGGTGAAGGCCATCCTCGAGAAATGGGGCCTCGAGGCGGTCGTTATCGGCCGGGTAACCGCGGACGGCATTTTGCGGGTGAGAGAGCGGGGAGAAGTGGTGGCCGAGGTGCCGGTAGCCGCCTTAACCTCCGCCTGCCCCGTCTATTATCCGCCGACCCGCGTTCCGGACTACCTGGCCGAATTGTGGGAAAGGGAAAGCGCTCCCGTACCGGAACCCGAGGACTACGAGACAGTTTTCTTTAGACTGTTATCCTCACCTACGATTGCCGGCAAGGAATGGGTCTACCGCCAGTACGACCACATGGTGCAGATCAATACCGTGGTGCGGCCGGGATTGGGTGCGGCGGTGCTTCGGGTAAAGGGGACAAAAAAGGGGCTGGCCCTGACCACGGACGGCAACGGCCGCTATTGTTATCTCGACCCGTACCGCGGCGGCGCCATCGCCGTCGCCGAGGCCGCCCGCAACCTGGTCTGCGTGGGCGCCCGGCCCCTCGCCCTGACCGATTGCCTTAACTTCGGCAACCCGCAAAAGCCGGAGGTTTTCTGGCAGTTCACCCAGGCGGTGGCGGGGATGGCCGAGGCCTGTCGCACCCTGGGCATCCCCGTCGTGAGCGGCAACGTGAGCTTCTATAACGAGACCAACGGTGTGGCCGTCTACCCCACGCCCGTCGTCGGGATGGTAGGCCTGTTGGCAGAGGTGGAACACCACCTCCGACCGGGCTGGCCGGGGGAAGGCTGCCTGATCGGCTTGGTGGGTGAGCCGGGGAACGAGCTGGGCGGAAGCGAGTACCTTTGGGTCTGCCACCGCCGCCTCGGCGCCGCGGCGCCCGCCATTGACCTTGCGCGCGAGCTTGCCCTGCAGCGGTTTCTGTTGGCGGCGCACGCGCAAGGGTTACTAGCCTCGGCCCACGACTGTGCGGAAGGCGGACTGGCCGTAGCCCTGGCGGAGTGCTGCCTGGCCGGCGGGCTGGGGGCCGCAGTTGATCTGCCAGCAGTCGCGCGCCCGGACGTCGTCCTTTTCGGGGAGGCGCAGGGCCGCGTTCTCGTTTCCTTCCGGGAGGAGCAACGCGGCCTGTTGACCGAGCTGGCTTGGAAGCACGGCCTACCCTTCACCGTGGTCGGCCGCAGTGGCGGTGACAGGCTGGAGATTGCCGTGGGCGGCCGCAAGTACCTGCGGGTCGACCTCGCA
>JACIYD010000503.1 GCA_014360105.1 Clostridia bacterium | reverse complement strand
TTTCTCGAGCTTTTGGAAGAGCGCCGCCGCGGCGCGGCTGCGCGGGATAATCCGGAGCAGCGGCCCGGCGCTTCCGGCTAGAAAGGGGGAAGGCCGCATGGTGGTCGTGGGGATCGATGTCGGCTCCATCTCCACGGAAGCGGTTGTCCTTGACCCCGGCCGCCGCGTCCTGGCAGCCGTGGTGCGCCCCACAGGTGCCCGGGGCCGCGAGGCGGCGCGCCAGGCGCTGGCGCAGGCGCTCGAGGAGGCTAAGGTGCCGTCCCGCGAGGTGGCACGCGTGGTGGCCACAGGGTACGGGCGGCAGCGCCTCGAGTTTGCCCAACGGACGGTGACCGAGATCAGCGCCCACGCCCGCGGTGCCTTTTTCCTCTTTCCTGCCGCCAGGACGGTCATCGACATCGGCGGCCAGGACAGCAAGGTGATCAGGCTCGATGCCAACGGCGCGGTGCTCGATTTTGCCATGAACGACAAATGTGCCGCGGGTACGGGCAGATTCCTCGAAGTGATGGCCGGGGCGCTGGAGGTGGATCTAGAGGCCTTTGCCGCCCTGGCGGAGCAGACAAGGAAGGCCGCGCCCATTACCAGCACCTGCACGGTTTTTGCCGAATCCGAGGTCGTTTCGCTCCTGGCGCAGGGCACCGAAGCCGCCGCCGTGGCCCGCGGCCTGGCGGAGGCCGTTGCCGGCCGGGTGGGCGGGCTGGTGCAGCAGGTGGGGCTGGTACGGGAAGTGGTGTTGAGCGGGGGCGTGGCCAAGAACGCGGCGGCGGTGGCCGCCTTGCGCCGCCGGCTGGGCGTGCCGATAACCGTGACTGCCGAGCCGCAGACGGTCGGGGCGCTCGGGGCGGCGCTCATTGCCCTCGGGGACACCCTGGCCGCGGGCGGGACGGCGTGAGGGCGGAGAAGAGGAGCGGCACACATGGCACTACGTTTCATCCTGGGCCGGGCGGGGAGTGGCAAGACGCATACTTGTCTGGAAGAAATCCGCCGGGTACTGCGGCTTGACCCCTGGGGTCCGCCCCTGCTTTTTCTCGTGCCGGAACAGGCCACCTTCCTCATGGAATACGCCCTCGCACTGACCCCCGGGCTGCCCGGGAGCGTGCGCGCCGAGGTGACCAGCTTCCGGCGCCTGGCGGCTGCGGTTCTGGCCGCCACGGGAGGGCCGGAGCGCCCTCTCTTGGGGGAATTGGGCCGCCAGATGTGGCTTAGGCTGCTGCTGCGGCGGCTGGAGGGGAGGCTGCGCCTTTTCGGCGGGGCGGCGGGGCGGCCGGGATTTGCCGGGCAGCTCGCCGCCTGCCTGCAAGAGCTCCGCCGTTACCGGCTCACTCCGGAAAGACTGGAGGCGTGCCTGGCGCAGATGCAAGCGGAGGCCGCCGGGGCCGAGCCGGCCCTGGCGGCCAAACTGGCGGACCTCGTCCTCTTGTGGCGCTCTTACGAGGCATTTCTCGCGAACCGTTACACCGACCCCGATACCCTCCTGGACCTGGCGGCGCAGCGTC
>JACIYD010000502.1 GCA_014360105.1 Clostridia bacterium | reverse complement strand
TTCAGGAGGCACGCGCAGCGCTCTTGCGCCCTTATACGCACCAGATAAACGCCACGGTGGGGCGCATCCTTAAACGTTTCCGGTTACCTCAAGACATACAGGAGCGATTTTGTGTCCGTATCGACAATCTCAACATCATGCGTTACCGCCTGGAGGCAAGGGATGGGCAGCCGGAAAGAAATGCTTTCAGCACGTTCTCCACGGGGCAACTCAACCAGGTTGGCGTAAGTCTTATGCTTGCCCTAAACCTCGGCGCTGGCGAGAATCACCCATTGGGATTTATTTGCTTCGACGACATAAGCGCGGCCTTTGACCCGAGCAACCTGACCGCAAGCGCTCTTCTCTTCCGGGCTCTCGCCTATGACCGCCGTGGGCCCCAAAAACAGATTTTCATTACAAGTCATCATGACGATACCACCACTAGGTTACTGCCCTTGCTGTTGCCGCCAGAAGGTTGTCGAATGAAAGTAATTGAGTTTTTGCCCTGGAGCGAAACGCATGGTGCTAAGGTAAAATGCTATGACGTGGCTGGCGCAAGCAAGAACTGGAAAGAACAGTTGAGACACCTTTCCTTGCCCAGCAGCAAGAGTCAGCCTAGGTCGTAGCTTCAACCCGCGAACCAAGGCCTAGCACACCTAAAGCCGTAGCATGGAGTACCGGAAGGGGTTGTTCAGCCCAAATCTCTTCATCGGCCCCTCTAGTTTAGCAGGAAGAAGTTAAAGTGCAATAGCGTTAGATCCCTGAGCCAGCCGTTCAAGCGCCGCGGACAGGGAAAGCGTTTCGTCCCCCGGCGCGGCCCAGGGCCAGGCCGCCACCCCTCAGGGCGCCCGGCGGCCCCGCTGCGTCCAGGTAAGCACGGCCACCACCGCATAAGTCAGGGCGACGCTGCCGCCTTGAGGCGCCCAGGGCGAGGCGTGGGAGCCTGAGCTTGGGCGGTAACTGGGCCACACCAGGGTAAATCACGCTTCAGATAGCTCGTCGACCCCAGAAGCGGCGCAGGGCGAAAAAACGCCCAGGGGAAACGTAGCGATCTGGCTAATGGTCACGCTTGCGTCTTGTCCCCAATACCAGGGTGGCCCCCAAAAGACCGCCCAAGACGCCGAAGAGAACGTGGGTGGCCAACGGATAGGCGACCCCATACAGGAGGGACCCATAGGGCCAACCGCTAAGGATACTGATGACCAGCCGCACCAGGGGCTTGGTGGCGTGCGCCCCACCGCCTAGTATGGCCAGAAACCAGATTTTCTGCTGCCAACCCCGGGCCACGCCGAAGCCGCCATCGATTACCAGGCCCGGTAGGGTATAGATTAACCAGATGAAGGGGTCATCGAAGCCCCAGACCGGAAGGGCGGAAAAGGCCGCAGCGCTCACACTCGAAACGCTGGCGGCCCAGCGGTAGGAAGAAGCACAGCGGCCCAGAAGCAAGAGAGCCATCCATTCCAGCCCATGATGCCCCGGTAGACGCAGGGGCCAGCGGAAGGCAGCGTGCAGCGCGACTGCGCCGGCTC
>JACIYD010000501.1 GCA_014360105.1 Clostridia bacterium | reverse complement strand
CAGGCAGGGTGACTTCCTCGCCAACGCGGGGCTCTCCCTGGACCATAACCTCAGGTAAGGGGTAGAGATGACCGCAGGCTCCGGCATAGGGGCGGCGGAGGAGCCGGTCGCGCGTCTGGCCAACGAGCTGCTCGAAAGCCTGGTTCACCGCGATGATCCAGCCCCAGCGGTCCACGGCTACCAAGGCGTTGCGCGTGTTGGCCACCACCATCTCCGCCGCCAGGGCGGAATCCACCACCTTCTGGCCGGCGGTGAACACCAGCGTCAAGAGCACGCCCACCGATAGGGCCGCCAGGAGTTCTACCCATAAGCCTATCTGGGTGGCACGCCGGGAGGCAGCGGCGGCCTCTCTTTCAAGTTGCTGGCGCTGCCAGGCCAGGAAAGAGTCGACGGCAGCGTCCAGCTCCCGCAAGCTGGAGGTGGAAACCTTGTCCCCCTCGAGCCCTGCCGCCCGGCATTCGTGCCACCAACGCCGCAGCATGGCCAGGCGCTCCCTGCCGGTGGGGGTGCGCACCAAGGGGTCCAGGGCCGCCAGGTCCCGCTCCACCTGCGCCGCTATATGCTCCACGGCCTCCGCCTCGCCTTCGGTGGAAGCGACTAAAATGTCGTAGACCCCGCGCTGCACCCTTTCGGCCAATTCCATCTTGCGGGTGCGCTCGGGTACGGCCGACCGGTACTCCCCGGAGAGTCTCTCCACACCCCAGACCGTCAGCGCCGCGTTGCCCACGCAGAATGCAACCAACACAGTTACCAGCAGGAGCAACCCGCCGGCCGCTCCGGACGGAAACCCTTTAAAAGAAAGTGGTATCTTTATGCGCACCGTCTCAACCACCAAAAAGGGCCGCAGTTCAACTCGGACCTTCCTGCAAGCACCGATAGCCTGGCCCGGCCCGCTGTTACGCCGTGATGCGCCGCAGCCTTCACCGCATCCGGCCTCTATCTATAACCTCGAAGACGCTGGGCCCTTCCGCCAGCGCAAAGTACTTGATCCACCTGCCCTGGTAGGCGTTCGGGCGTTTTATCCGTTCGGCCAGGCGCACCGGTCTGTTCCGGGAGGTTATCTCCCGGATTTTGCTGTTCACCCAGTCGGCGGTCTTGCGGCGCCATGAAGATGGGGCTTCGGCCCCGCTTTGCCTTTGTACATGGTACGATCCGGTTTCAGGCCCGATACGGCGGATGGTGGCGGCGTGATCCGGTTTCTGCAGTTGAATTCGCCGGGCAAGAGCAGGCCGCGCCGTGGATGCAGCCACCGCACCAGGGCTTCTATAGGAACTCGTATCTTCAATAGGGAACACCTCCCAGCAACAAGAGAGTCAGGGCTCCACCGGCGTTGAGCCCAACGAATGTTCGGCATGGCCTTTCTACCAAGAAACAATAAGGCAGGCCGCGACTTTGTCAGTCGTGCCCACCTTATGTTCAGTGGGGAGGAAAATCTTGTACGTAAGGGAAAGGTAGTCCTACGCCCTATTCTGAATAATGGTTGGTTGGTTGGTTGGTTGGTTGGTTGGT
>JACIYD010000500.1 GCA_014360105.1 Clostridia bacterium | reverse complement strand
AATCCTGTTTTCCGCTCCAGTTAACGACAGATAACCGCCAGGGATTCCGTCCCTGGCGGTTAAGTTAATAGGTTCCTGCTAGTTCCCTCCCGCAGCGGAGGGCTTTTTTCTGGCCTCAAAGTGCCGATTAATTCGGCCGCGGCCTCGCTTTAACAGGCGAAACATGGCCGTAAAGCCGCACCCAAGTTGGGCAGACCCGGCAGCCTGGGTGCCGATGCGCCGGCTTTTCCCCGCAGCGGGAGCAGGTAGAGTGGGGGCGGTCGCCTCCTGCTAGGCGTGCGGTATGAGACGGTTTAGACGGGTCTGGCCGCGACCAGGTTTCGGCAAATGAGGCATCGCCGGCCGGGACGTAGGTCATCTAGGGATTGGCAGGGCTTGCGGGAAGGGCTATAATTTAACGGGAAAGCTAGCCGAGTAAAGGAGCGAGATGAATGAGCGCCCGACACGTGCGTCTGCTTTTTAAGCCGTTTCTTGCCAAGCCGGTATTGCCTGATTGCCAGAAGTGCCAGGTCTCCTGCCAGTCGGCCTGCAAGACCTCCTTAACGGTGGGCAACCAGGCTTGCACGGCGCCGGAGAAGCAAAAGGACAGCGATGCCGGCTAACGGCCAACCCTGGTGGGAGAGGGCGGCCCGGCGGGAGGACCTGCACTGGTTCTGCTACAACGGGCGGGCCTTTTTGCTCGACACCAATAGCGGCGCCGTATGCGAGATAGATGACGTCACCGTGGCGCTGCTGGAGGCGCTCGTGACCTGCGGCGGCGACCCTGCGGCGGCGCGGGCGGCGGCGGCGAGCGCCTTCCGCGAGGCCGAAGTGAACGAAGCCTGGGAGGAGCTCGCGGCGCTCCACCGCGCCGGTCTATTGCTGGGGCCGGACCCGCTGGCACGGGTGGGTACGGAAAGCGCGGGGGCCGCGGCGGGGCGCCCGGCGCGTGCCTTTGCCGTGCCCGGGGTTGCACCGCCTGCCCTGCCGCATCCGGGTTGGGTCAAGGCCCTTTGTTTGAACGTGGCCCATGCTTGTAATCTGCGCTGCCGGTACTGCTTTGCCGGCCAGGGCCGCTTCGGTGCCGGGCCGGAACTGATGTCCTGGACGGTGGGCCGCGCCGCGGTTGACTTCCTCCTTGCCCAGGCGCCGCCCGGGGCAGAACTGGAGATCGATTTTTTCGGGGGCGAGCCCCTGCTTAATTTCTCCCTGGTGCGCGCCCTCCTGCATTACGGTGCAACCCAGAGCCGCGCCCAGGGGAAGGTGCTGCGTTTTACCCTCACTACCAACGGGCTATTACTGGACGAAGAAAAACTGGACCTTCTTAACCGCTATCAGGTACAGCTTATCTTGAGCCTGGATGGCCGACCTGCCGTGCACGACCGTTATCGCGTTTTTCCGGATGGCCGGGGGAGTTACGCGGCCGTGCTGCCGCGGGTGCAGGCAGCGGTCGCGGCAAGGCAGGGCGAGAACTATTTCATCCGCGGCACCTTTACCCGCGCCAATCTGAACTTCAGCGAGGACGTGGCTCA
>JACIYD010000050.1 GCA_014360105.1 Clostridia bacterium | reverse complement strand
CGCAGCGCCCGGGAAAAGCACCGCGCATCCTGGTGGTAGACGACGAGGCCCACATTGTCGAATTACTGAAGTACAACCTGGAGAAGGAAGGCCTCGAAGTGGTAGTGGCCACGGACGGACACGGCTGCTTGGCCAGGGTACGGCAAGATCAGCCCGATCTGATTATTCTCGACATCATGCTGCCCGGGCTGGACGGCCTTGAGGTTTGTAGGCGCCTGCGCGCCCAGGCCGAAACCGCCGCCATTCCGGTCATTTTCCTTTCGGCGCGCGGCGAGGAAATGGATCGGGTGCTGGGCTTGGAAATCGGCGGCGACGATTACGTCACCAAACCCTTCAGCCCGCGTGAACTGGTGGCGCGCGTAAAGGCCCGCTTGCGGCGGCAGGAGCGGGAAACGGAAGAAGTGCTCACGGCCGGCCCCATTGTTCTCAAGCCCGGCCAGCACGAGGTCCTGGTAAACGGTGAAAGACGCGACCTCACCCCGAAAGAATTCGAGCTGTTACGCCACTTAATCCTCAACGCCGGCAAGGTCCTGCGGCGCGACTACCTGCTCGACCACGTCTGGGGCTACGACTACTATGCCGACACCAGGACGGTGGATGTTCACATCCGCTACTTGCGCCAGAAGATCGAGCCCGATCCGAGCCACCCGATTTATATCGAGACGGTGCGCGGTGTGGGCTACCGCTTCCGGGAGTGGAAGTAGGCTTGTCCCTTAAGGTGAAGCTTGCCCTGGCCATCAGCGCGACGCTGGGGCCGCTTCTTCTGGCCACCGGAATTTACCTGAGCCGGTACGTGCCGCCGGCGACCTGGCATTATCTCTGGTCTGCCATGGCCTTTCTCATGGCGGCGGGGACGGCGTGCGGCTATTTTTGGGCGCGGCATTTCACCCAGCGGCTGCAGGAGCTGTTACCGGTGGCTCAGGCGGCGGCCCGCGGCGACCTGGAGCAACAGGCGAGCATCATCACCGGTGATGAAATTGGCCGCCTCGCCGCTTACTTCAACGAAATCATCGCCCGCTGGCGGGGGAGCCTGCGAGAGATTTCCCGGGAAAGGGACCAACTGGACGCCATCCTGACCAGTATGAGCGACGGGGTGATGGCGGTCGACCGGGCGGGGCGCGTGGTGTTGGTAAACCGGGCCGCCCGAGAGATGCTGGGCGTGTCGGCCGCCGACCCGGTGGGACGTTCCGTGTTGGAAACGGTGCGGCACTATGAGGTCGACGCGGCAGTGCAGGCGGTCCTCGCCCAGGGCACGCGGCTTGAGAAGGAAATTAGGCTCCACCCGACGCTTCCCACCACCTACCGGCTTTCGCTCGTCCCCATTGTCGGCGAGGGGGGCCAGCGGACCGGTGCCGTATTGGTGCTGCAAGACGTGACCCAGGTGCGGCAGCTTGAGCGGCTGCGGAGCGAATTTGTGGCCAATGTTTCGCACGAACTGCGTACCCCTCTCACCTCGATTAAGGGTTTTGCGGAGACGCTGCTTGAGGGGGCGGCGGCGGACAAAGGGCTGCGGCAAAAGTTCCTTGAAATCATTATTACCGAAGCAAATCGCTTGCACCGCCTTATCGACGACCTGCTCATCCTCTCGCACGCGGAAAACCGCCAGTTTGAACTGAAGCGGGGTCAGGCGGATCTCCATCAGGTGGTGGCCAAGGTGGAAGAGCTGCTTCTGCCCCTGGCCCAGGCCAAAGGGTTGGCGCTGCAATTAGACCTCCCGCCAACGCTTCCCTCTCTCCCGATCCACGAGGATTACCTGGGCCAGATCCTGCTCAACCTGATGGATAACGCGGTCAAGTATACGCCGGCCGGGGGTAAGGTGACGATAAGCGCGCGCGTGGCCAACGGCGAGCTAGAAGTGGCCGTACAAGATACGGGTATCGGCATTCCGGCCGAAGCGCTGCCTCGGCTCTTCGAGCGGTTTTTCCGCGTAGACAAGGCGCGTTCCCGTGAACTCGGGGGCACGGGTCTGGGCCTGGCCATTGTGAAGCACCTCTTGGAACGCCACGGGGGGCGTATCCGGGTCACCAGCGCGCCCGGCAAAGGGACGCGCTTCGTTTTTAACCTGCCGCTGCCCGAGGGGGGCGGCTCTTTAACACAAAGCTAACACTCCTTTAATCTTCGCTTAACATTGGTCTCTTATGATGCTGAAGGAGATGTCTCCGACCATCCTGGGAAAACGCCGTGGTCCGGCGGCGTGCGCCGGGGGGAGAACCGTTCGGAACACACGGCGGGAGGGGCTATGCCAGGAAAGCGGCTCGTCTTGTACGGGGAAAGGGCTTTCGGCGCTCTGACGCTAGGCTTTGCCCTGCTCGTCTTGGTACTCATCGGCGGCATGGTTTATTACCTCATTCAGGGCGCGGCACCCGCGCTTGCGGAGTTCGGCTGGCGCTTCCTTGTTAGCCGGCGCTGGGACGCGGTGCACGAGGTCTTCGGCGCCCTACCCTTCATTTACGGCACCATCGCCTCGTCTCTGCTTGCCCTCGTGCTGGCGGTGCCGCTGGGCGTGGGCGCGGCCGTTTACCTGGCAGAACTGGCCCCACCCTGGATACGCACCCCGCTTTCCTTTATGATCGAGTTGCTGGCCGCCGTGCCAAGTGTGGTTTACGGCCTCTGGGGGCTCTTCGTCATGGCCCCGTGGCTGCGCGCGGTGGTAGAGCCCTGGCTGGAGCGCCACTTGGGCTTCCTACCCCTCTTCCGGGGGCCCGCCTTCGGCGTGGGCATCCTCGCCGCCGGGGTGGTGCTGGCCATCATGATTCTGCCCACCATTTCTTCGGTGAGCCGCGAGGTAATGCTTGCCGTACCGGATAGCCAGCGTGAGGCAATGCTGGCATTGGGGGCCACCCGTTGGGAAACCACGTGGAAGGTCGTCATTCCCTACGGGCGCTCCGGTATTATCGGTGCCGTCATTCTCGGCCTGGGACGGGCCCTGGGCGAGACGATGGCGGCGACTATGGTCATCGGGAATTCCCTCAACATGTCCCTCAGCCTCTTCCACCCGGCGAACACGATGGCCAGTATCATCGTCAATGAGTTTGCGGAGGCGGTTACCCGCCTCCATACGGCCGCGCTTATCGAAATCGCCTTCATTCTCTTCCTGGTTACCCTGATCCTAAACGTCCTGGCGCGCCTGTTGGTCTGGCGCGTGGCCAGGGGACCCCGAGGGCTGAGGAGGGAGTGAAGATGAGCCACTACTGGCGGAGGCGCCTCCTCAACTACCTTTTACTGGGGCTCTGCGTTGCCTGTACCGCCGTGGCCGTCTTCCCCCTGCTGAGCATCCTTTTTTACGTAGCGGTTAGGGGCTTTCAGGCGCTCAGCCCCGAGTTCTTCACCCAGATGCCCCGACCGGTGGGCGAGCCGGGCGGCGGCATGGCCAACGCCGTCGCCGGTACCTTTATCATGGTGGGTCTTGCTGCCCTCCTGGGGTTGCCGGTGGGCATCATGGCCGGCATTTATCTGGCCGAATACGGCCGCGGCCGCCTGGCCGATGTCATCCGCTTTATGACCGACGTCTTTACCGGCGTCCCCTCGGTAGTTATCGGCGTCTTCATCTATACGGTAGTCGTCACCCGTATGGGGAGTTTTTCCGCGCTGGCGGGCGGGCTCGCGCTTTCGTTAATTATTATTCCCCTGGTAACGCGTACCACCGAAGAACTGCTGCGTATGGTGCCATATACCTTACGCGAAGCCTCCCTTGCCCTGGGTGCTACTAAGGCCCGCACCATCGTCAGCGTGGTACTGCGGAGCGCCGCCGGCGGGGTGGTAACCGGGGTAATGCTCGCCATTGCCCGTGCGGCGGGCGAGACGGCACCGCTGCTTTTCACCGCCCTCAGCAGCCGGCACTGGAGCCTTGCCCTGCGGGAGCCGATGGCCTCCCTGCCGGTCTACATTTACACCTACGCCATCTCACCCTTCCGCGACTGGCAGGTTCAGGCCTGGGGCGCCGCCCTGGTTCTCCTGCTGACGGTTCTCGGGCTCAACCTGGTGGCACGCGCGGTAACCAGAAGCCGTTATCGTTATTAGTTTTGGATATGGGTTATGCTAAGACGGAGGCGGCATCCTTTGGCCCAGTCCCTCACGGTGGAAAACCTGAACGCCTGGTA
The DNA here is from genome assembly GCA_014360105.1 of Clostridia bacterium. Classification (GTDB taxonomy): domain Bacteria; phylum Bacillota; class DSM-521; order Neomoorellales; family SLTJ01; genus JACIYD01. The sequence goes on along the minus strand of JACIYD010000050.1, from coordinate 4,387 downwards.
CGGGGACAAACAGGCGCTTTACGAAATCAACCTCCATGTCCTTCCGGCCAAAATAACCGGGATCATCGGCCCCTCCGGTTGCGGCAAGTCTACCTTTATTCGCTGCCTTAATCGCTTGCACGAAGTGGTGCGGGGCGCGCGGGTGAGCGGCCGCGTTTTATTGAACGGGCAGGATATTTATGCGCCGCGGGCGGACCCGGTGCTGCTGCGCCAGCGCATCGGGATGGTTTTCCAGAAACCGAATCCCTTTCCCACGATGTCCATCTTTGAAAACGTGGCCGCCGGTCCGCGGCTCCAGGGCGTGCGGGGCGCCGCCCTGCACGAAGTGGTGGAACGCAGCCTGGTGCAGGCTGGTTTGTGGGAGGAAGTGCGCGACCGCCTGTCTCAATCGGGCGCAAGCCTTTCCGGCGGCCAGCAGCAACGCCTTTGCATTGCCCGCGCCCTGGCGGTGAATCCCGAGGTGCTTCTCATGGACGAGCCTTGCTCTGCCCTCGACCCGGCCTCAACCCTGCGCATCGAGGAACTAATGGGCAGCTTAAAGGAACATTATACGATTGTCATTGTAACGCATAACATGCAACAGGCAAGCCGTGTGGCCGATTATACCGCCTTCTTCCTGGAAGGACGCCTCATCGAGTACGGCCCTACCGCCGAGCTTTTTACCCGGCCGCAAGATCCACGCACCGAGAGCTACATCACCGGTCGTTTTGGCTAAAGGAGGGGGAACGGGGTGGTGGCTACCGGGCCTGACGGACGCCAGGCCGCAAAGATCGTGGTGGAAAACCTCAACCTCTTCTACGGGAACCTGCAGGCGCTGCGGGACGTATACCTGCGCGTGCCGTCGCGGGCCATCACCGCCCTTATCGGTCCCAGCGGTTGCGGCAAAACTACCTTCCTGCGCACCCTGAACCGGCTGAACGACCTCATTGACGGCGTGCGTATCTCCGGCAAGGTACTGCTGGACGGTCAGGACATCTACGACGCGGCGACTGACGTCACGAGCCTGCGTCGCCGGGTGGGGATGGTTTTCCAGAAGCCCAATCCCTTCCCCATGTCGATCTACGATAACGTCGCCTACGGGCCGCGCATTCACGGCCTGCGGCAGCGCCGCCTGCTCGACGAAATCGTGGAGAAAAGCCTGCGGCGTGCCGCGCTTTGGGAAGAAGTAAAGGATCGCCTGCGTGGTCCGGCCGTCGGCCTTTCCGGCGGCCAGCAGCAGCGTCTCTGTATTGCCCGGTTACTGGCCGTCCAGCCGGAGGTTATTCTCATGGACGAGCCGTCTTCGGCCCTCGATCCCGTCTCCACCTTGCGCATCGAAGAACTAATCCGAGAACTGAAAGAGGAGTACACCATCGTCATCGTCACCCACAACATGCAGCAGGCCGCCCGCGTTTCCGACGTCACCGCTTTCTTCCTCAACGGGGAGATCATCGAATACGACGCTACCGAGGTCGTCTTCACCCGGCCGCGCGACCCGCGGACCGAGGCTTACATTACCGGTCGCTTCGGCTGAGCCTCGAGGCGGCCGGTGGTGTAAGGTGGGCAAAACGGGGCACACTAGAGGCGAAAGGAGTGGCTCCGTGATACCGCGTACCGTTGCCGTTCTTGCTGCCGTACCCTTTATTATGGTTTTGGGAAACTCGATGCTCATTCCCCTTCTGCCCCGCCTCAAGGAAGCAATGGATCTCACCCTCGCCGAGGTCGGGCTTTTAATCACCGCTTTTTCTCTGCCGGCCGGACTGACCATTCCCCTGGCCGGACTGCTCTCCGACCGCTTCGGCCGCAAGGCGATCCTGGTACCCGCACTGGCGGTTTACGGTCTCGGCGGCGCCCTGGCCGGGTTGGCCATCCTTGCGGTTGGCCGGCCTTACTTCTGGGTATTGCTGGCGCGGGTAATCCAGGGCGTGGGCGCCGGCGGCACTTACCAACTGGCCATGGCCCTGACGGGTGACCTTTACCAGCAGGCGGCGCGCGTCCGCTATCTGGGTTTACTCGAAACGGGCAACGGAGTGGGGAAGGCCGTCAGTCCCATCCTCGGCGCGGCCTTGGGCCTGATCAGCCTGGCCCTTCCTTTCTTCGTTTATGGCTTTCTTTCCTGGCCGGCGGCGGCGGCCGTTGCCCTTCTGGTACGGGAGCGGCCGCGGCGGCGACAGGTGCCGGGATGGCGTGCTTATTTTCAAACCGTCTGGCAGGTGCTAAGCGCGCGGGGTCAGGCGGTCGTGCCTTCCTTCCTCGCCGGCATGGGCTGCCTTTTCGTCCTTTTCGGCACCTTGAGCTATGCCTCAGACCTGCTGGAACTGCGTTACGGCTTGCGGGGAATGGGCGCGGGCCTTGCCCTGGCGGTGCCGGTGGGTGTCATGGCCTTCACCAGCTACCTGGCGGGCAACTACCTGGGTGAACGCCTCGACCGCCTGGCGCAGGGAATCGCATTGGGTTTGCTGGCCGTTGCCGTCTCCCTTGCCCTGCTCACCGCAGACCTGGCCTTGCTTCCTTTACTTCTTGCCTTATTGCCGTTGGGGGCAGGCACGGGGATGGTCCTTCCGGCGGTTAACACCGTGGTTACCGGTTTGGTTGCTCAGGAAGAAAGAGGACTGGTGACCTGCCTTTACGGCGCCCTCCGCTTCTTCGGCGTGGCCCTGGGGCCGCCGGCGTTCGGGATGGTGCTTCTCCTGGGTCGGACTTCCTTTTTTGGTACCGCCTCCCTGGCCGTGGCCCTGCTTGCCGTTCTCGCGGCGGTCCTCATCCGGCCGCGCGCCGTCGTCCCGCCAGAGCTTTCCCATTGATTACAAGGCACGCCCCCACCCGTCCTGCATAGATTACACCAGGTGATCGAGGCAATGCGCAGTACTCCAAGCAGAAAGGGGAACGTGGGAGGAGGGAAAGCCGGTGAAGGAAGACCGTATGGAAGAGGGCTGGTTCGACTTAATCGCCGCGCCCGTGCCCGGACGGACGCAGAAACCGCGGCAGACCGGCCTGACGATGGTCATGGACAAGGGCCTGGGCTTAAGCCAAACGCGGGAACTGCTGGAACTGGCCGCGCCCTACATCGACTTCATTAAGCTCGGTTTTGGCACCTCGGTGCTCTATAGTCCCGGATTGTTACGGGAGAAGATCAGACTGGCCCGCGACGCCGGAGTGCACGTTTATCCCGGCGGGACGTTTCTCGAGATTGCCGTGGTGCAGCACAAGCTTGAAGCCTACCTGGAAAAGGTAGCCCGCCTCGGCTATACTTATGTCGAAGTCTCGGACGGCACCATTTCCCTGGACAGAGCGCGCCGCGATGAGGCCATTCGCCGGGCGCGTTCCTTGGGCCTCGGGGTGCTGGCAGAGGTGGGCAAGAAGGACGCACGGGACCGCGTCTCCCTCGCCACCATTCGAGAGGAGATTCTTGCGGACCTGGCGGCGGGCGCGGAGAAGGTAATTATTGAAGGCCGCGAATCCGGGCAGGGCGTGGTGATCTACGATCGCCGCGGCAAGGTGCGGGTGGCCGAGCTGGAGGCGCTGGTCGCGGGTGTACCGAGCGCTGCCTGTCTAATCTGGGAGGCGCCGCAGAAGCACCAGCAGCAGGAACTGATTTTACGCTTCGGTGCGAACGTCAACCTCGGCAATATCCCGCCCGGGGAGGTACTGGCTCTGGAGGCCTTACGCCGGGGTTTGCGTGGTGATACCTTACGGGCAAGCCTACTGGGCGAAGGGGCGCTCGCCGCGGACGGGGCACCCGGAAGCGCTTGAAGGGGCGGTAGCCATGCGGGTGGACGTGGTCCCGGTAGCCGCCGGCGCCGCGCCGCCGCTGGGCGGTGAGGAAGGGGTGGTGGTTATCGACGTGCTGCGCGCGACGAGCACGGTAGTCACCGCCCTCGGCCATGGTTGTCGGGGCCTTTTGCCGGTCGCCACGCCGGCGGCGGCGCGGCGGGAGGCGGCCCGCCTGGCCGCGCTGCAGCCTCTCCTCGGGGGTGAGCGGCACGGGTTGAAGGCTAAGGGCTTCGACCTGGGCAATTCGCCGCGAGAATATACGCCGGAGAGAGTGCGCGACCGGCTAATTGTTTTTTGCACCACGAACGGCACGCGGGCACTGCTTCGCGCCCGCAAGGCGGCCCGTGTCTATTTGGGTGCCTTCCTCAACGCAGGCGCCCTGGCCCGCCGCCTGAAAGAAGAAGAGGAGCGCGCCTGGCTCTTTTTCTGTGCCGGAAGCGGGGGATATTTCTCCTGGGAGGATTTCCTTTGTGCCGGCCAGGTGCTGGCCGTGCTCCAGGGGCTGGGGGTTAAGCTCGAGCCGGGCGACGGCGCGCGGGCCGCCCTCACCCTGGAGAGCAGCGTGCCCGCGGGAGAGGGGGAAGGCCTGGTCGGGAATCATGCCCGCTACCTGCGGCGGTTAGGCCTGGAGGAT
>JACIYD010000005.1 GCA_014360105.1 Clostridia bacterium | reverse complement strand
TGGGGCGCCGTCGTGCCGCCGTAGCAGCTATTTTTGTGCCTTGTGGGGCCGCGCCCCACATGGCACTCCTAGGTAACGGTGACGCGGGCGAACTTTCGTTTGCCGACCTGCACGAGTACCTCTCCGCTTAGTTCTATCTCGACGTCCGGATCCTCAACCCGCCGGTGATTCAAGCGCACGCCGCCCTGCTGCACCAGACGCCGGGCCTCGCTCGTGCTCGCGGCAAGGCCGGTCAGGACCAGTAGGCGCGGTAGCCAGACGCGGCCGCCGTCGGTATCGTCGCGCGAGAGCGCGATTTGCGGCACCTCATGCGGCAGCTCCCGCTGTTGGAAAACGCGGCGGAAATCCTCTTCTGCCTGCTGCGCGGCTTCGGGCCCGTGGTAAAAGGTGACGATTTCCCGCGCCAGGCGCATCTTTGCATCCCGTGGATGCAGCGAGCCGTTCGCAAGGTCCGCCCTAATCGCCGCCAGTTCCTCCAGCGGGACGGGGGTAACCAGTTCAAAATAGCGCAAGATGAGCTCGTCCGGCAGGGACATGGTTTTGCCGTACATCTCGCCCGGTGCCTCGCTGACACCGATATAGTTTCCCAAGGTCTTGCTCATCTTCTGGACCCCGTCTAAGCCCTCCAAGATGGGGAGCATGAGGGCCACCTGCGGTTCTTGCCCGTACTCGCGCTGCAGCACCCGGCCCATCAGTAAGTTGAACTTCTGGTCCGTCCCCCCCACCTCTACGTCGGCGCCAAGGGCTACGGAATCATAGCCCTGCATCAGCGGGTAGAAGAACTCGTGAATGCTGATGGGCTGCCCTTCCTTGAAACGGCGGGCAAAATCGTCCCTTTCCAACATGCGGGCGACCGTATATTTGCTCGTCAATTCGATGACTTCCTTGAAAGTAAGCGGTGCCAACCATTTACTGTTGAAAGTGAGTTCCGTGCGAGCGGGGTCAAGAATCTTGAAAATCTGTTCCCGGTAGGTCTGGGCGTTGGCCTCGATTTCCTCTTCGCTCAATTGTTTCCTCGTTTCCATCCTGCCGGTGGGATCACCGATGCGACCGGTAAAATCGCCGATAATGATGATCACCTGGTGACCCAGTTCCTGGAATTGGCGCAGCTTATGCAGCACCACCGTATGGCCGAGGTGGATGTCGGGCGCCGTCGGGTCCAGGCCGAGCTTGACCTTGAGCGGCCGGTTGGTACGCAAGGAACGCTCCAGTTTGGCCACCAGCTCTTCCTCGGGAATGATTTCTACCGTGCCGCGACGGATGACCGCCATCTGCCGTGCTACTTCCTGCTGCAGATTCACGCTGGCCGCTCCTTCCTCGAAAGATCCCTGCTGCCCTACCTTAATGTCCTGCCGATTGGCCTTGGCCGCCGGGGCAGAGCCCACGTTCCTCTTTATGGGCGAAAACGGCGGCTCCCGCCCGGGCTTGACCGCCAGGTCGGCCGGTCCACCGTATTGTAACATGCTCCGTTCGAACGTGGCAATAGGTGCGGCTTCCTGGGTTATCGCCAGTTTGCATCTTGCGGTCTTTGGCTCCCGCTCGTTCCGTAAGCCTCGCGGGCCGAACTAAGGCTCGCGCTTCGAGCTCCGGCGGGCCCGCGGCTCGTGCGCGCCCTCCATGGCGCCGCGGGAGCTAGTGGCCATCCATGGCTTCCGGCCGGCCTTTGCCCTCGCCCTCGCGAAAAGCCCGGCTCGCCGCGATGCGCGAAGTCCTGTGCTGGGAGCCAAAGACGCCCGTAGAGGTGGGGATAGGCCAGGTGTGGCTCCCTGCCTTTCGGCGACCGGTTAGGCAACATTTACCGCGGCCGTTTGCCGCCTCCCCTGGCGCGCGAAGGAACCCCCGCTTCAAAACTAAGGTCAAAATTGTGGTATAATCATAAGGAAAGTCTGCCGAGGAGGCAAGGTTAATGGCCGAAGCCCAGATGCCGAAGAGGAAAAGAAGGCGCCTTCGCACCGGCCGGGTAATCATGCTCGCGCTGCTCCTGGCAGGACTCGTGCTGGTGGCCGGCGCTACCGGTGTGGTTTTGGCCGCCGTGCGCGATATGCCCGACTGGAACCCGGCCCTGATCGGCGGGGCAATGACCACCACCGTCTACGACCGCGACAATCAGCCGGTGGCCTCGCTGCACGGGCCGGAAAACCGTTTTCCCGTCCCCCTGTCCAGAATTCCCAAGCACATGCAAGAGGCGGTTATTGCTACCGAGGACAACCGTTTCCTTGAGCACCACGGCGTAGACTTCCGTGCCATTGCCCGTGCGGCCCTGGTTAACCTGCGTAGCGCCAGCATCGAGCAGGGTGGAAGCACCATCACCCAACAGTTGGCCAAGAACGCCTTCATCGAAAAACCGGAGAAAACGTTGAAGCGCAAGGTACAGGAAGCTATTATGGCCTTGCAGCTCGAACGACTTTACAGCAAGCAAGAGATCCTCGAATTCTACCTGAACGAGATCTATTTTGGTCACGGTGCCTACGGGGTACAGGCGGCGGCGCGCACCTATTTTAACAAGAACGTAGAGGATTTAAATCTGGCCGAAGCGGCAATGCTGGCCGGATTGATCAAAAGCCCGGGAACCTACAGCCCCCTTAAAGAGGGTAATCTGCCTAAGGCAAAGGAACGCCAGGCGCAGGTACTTGATAATATGGTACGTTTTGGTTATATCGACGCTGCCGAGGCGGAAAAGGCGAAACAGACCGAACTGCAATTTACCCGCGGCGAACTGGAGCGTAGCGGCTATCGTTTTCCCTACTACCTCGACTACGTGATCGAACAGGCCGAAGAACTGTTGGCGGCCAACGGGTTTGAGGAGAAAATGCTTTTCACGGGCGGACTAAAAATCTATACCGCCCTCGACACGCGAATACAGGAAAAAATGGAGGCGGTTTACGCCAATCCCGCCAACTTTCCCAAAAGCCCCGACCAGATTCCGGTGCAAAGCGCGATGGTTGTCCTCGACCCGCACGACGGCGGGGTGAGAGCCCTCATCGGCGGCCGGGAACACCAGGTACGGCGCGGCTGGAACCGGGCAACCCAGGCCAGACGACAGCCCGGCTCGGCCATCAAGCCTATTGCCGTCTACGCACCGGCCTTGGAGGAAGCCGGCTATTCACCGGCGACGGTGGTAGACGATGTGCCTGTTTCCTTCCCGGGCTACACACCGCGAAACTATGATAACCGCTACCGGGGTCTGGTCAACCTGCGGGAAGCCCTGCGCTGGTCGATCAATGTCGTCGCGGTTAAAGTACTGCACGACATCGGCGTAGAGCGGGGCTACAATTTTGCCCGGGACCTGGGTCTTCCGGTTACACCGCGTTCCAAACACTTAAGTCTTGCTCTGGGGGCGGCGGAAGCGTCGCCCTTGGAAATGGCGGCAGCCTATGCCGCTTTTGCCAACGGCGGCATTTGGATCGAACCCCATGCGATCACCCGCATTGCCGATCGCTTCGACCGTACCCTGGTCGAGGTGAAGCCGCACAAGAAAGTGGTGATGAGCGAACAAACCGCTTTTCTCATTACCGACATGCTGCAAACGGTGGTCAAAGAGGGTACGGGCACCAGGGCGCAACTGGGCCGGCCAGCGGCCGGGAAGACCGGCACTACCCAGTTGCCCGATACGCCGCAGTTCAAGGGCAAGGACGGCACGCGGGACGCGTGGTTTATCGGCTACACGCCGGAACTGGTTGGCGCCGTCTGGATGGGCTACGACCAGACTGACGCCAAGCACTACCTGCGCTATGTCGCCGGCGGGACTTACCCGGCGGCGATCTGGAAGCAGGTGATGGCCGAGGCCCTTAAAGGAAAACCCGTGGTGAATTTTCCGCGGCCGGAAGGCATTGTCTACGTACCGGTGGACGTCAAGTCGGGACTGCTTCCCAGTGAACTTACCCCCGGCCAGTTCATAGTAACCGAGGTTTTTGCCAAGGAGCGGGTGCCTACCAAGGTCTCGGACGTCTGGGTACAGGCCCAGGTCTGTGCGGAAACGAAGAAACTCGCCACCCCGGCCTGCCCTAGCGTGGTCACCGGCGTCTTTCTCAAGCGTCCCGTCCCCTACGAAGGTCCGGTAGCGCCGGAAGATGCTTACCTGGAGGTTCCCACCGCATCTTGCCCCCTGCACGGCTCCGACGGCCAGGCGGTAGAAGTGAGCATCTGTACCGACCCGCGCCACCAGGGCATCCCTTATCTGGCCAACGTCCCTCAGCCAGACCAGCAGGGTGGCTGCCCGCCTGCACTCGTCCAGAAACGCCGGTTCGCCCCCGGTGAGGCGCCGACCGCCTCATGTCCCCTGCCGGATCACCAAATCATCACGCCTACCGGTCCTCCGGCCAAGCCGCTCACCTGGCAACCCCAGGTAACGGCCAAGGTCGTGGCTTCGGGGGAGGGCGACCATGGCTACCTGGTGAAGCTACACTGGCAGGTCCCGGCAGATCGGGCCCTTCTTTTCGCGGTAGAAAGAAGCGAGCCCGGCCACCCCAAGCGCGCCAATCTGGGGGTCGTTACCGGGTCCGAATTCCTGGATACCCAGGTGGAGCCGGGCAAAGCTTACACTTATCGCGTCGTGGCCATCGACCGGGACCAAAACATCAACGTGGCCGCCAAGCCGGTAACGGTGCAAATCCCGCCCTAGGCCAGATTGACCACCGTTACCCCTGAACCGCCCTCGCCCTGCCCCCCAAGGCGGTAGCTCTTCACATAAGGGTGGCGGTCAAGGTAGCGGTGGATGGCCGTACGTAAGATGCCTTCTCCCTTGCCGTGAATGACCGTTACCGTGGAAAGCCCGGCAAGAATGGCGGCATCGAGATATTTATCCACCTCGTGCAAAGCCTCTTCCGTGGTTAGCCCTCGCACCGTAAGGCTGGAAGCCACTTCACTTTCACTGACCACCGAGACGATGCCCGCGGGCCGCGAACGGTCGCCAGCTTTTGCCGGGCCGGGCACGGCCTCGAGCTCGGCGAGAGGCAGTTGCAGCCGCAACGCTCCTACGAGCACTACTACTTCCCCTCCCGCCGTTTTGGCCACCACCTGACCCTCCTGCTTCAGCCGCGGAATCCAAACCCAGCGGCCCGGCGTTACGTCCTCCGGGGAAAGCGGTGACGATCCGGCTTCAAGGAGGGCAGCCGGGGAAGGAAGGCGAGCATCTAGGGCACGAAGGCTTTCCTGCGCCTTCTGCCGGGCACGATCCGCTGCCTTTTTACCCTCATCATCCAAGGTATCGCGTAACTCGCGGAGAATGGTCCTGATTTCTGCCTGCGCCTGCCTGATCAGTGCCTTGGCCTCCGCCCGCGCTTGTCCGAGCGTTTCCTTCTGCTTGTGGGCGAACTCTTGCCGTGCTTTTTCCAGTTCCTTTAAATGCCGCTCCAATTCCTTGGCCCGCCTGGCGGCCTCGGCGTGCAGCCGCTGGTATTCCCGGCGCTCCTCTTCCAGCGCGGCAATTACCTCGCCCAATTCCCTTTGCTCCTTGCCCAAAAGCTCGCGTGCCCGGTTTATGATCGCCAGCGGCACGCCGAGGGCCGCGGCGATCTCCAGGGCATTGCTCCGGCCCGGCTGGCCGAGGCACAGGCGGTAAGTGGGAACGAGGCGCGCGCTGTCGAACTCCACCGCCGCGTTGGCCACCCGCGGCGTTTGTTGGGCGTAGACTTTCAGGTCGCCCAGATGGGTGGTTACGATGACCCTTGCGCCGCCGGCACGCAGATACTCCAGGATGGCCTGGGCAAGGGCGGCGCCTTCGGCCGGATCGGTGCCCGCCCCGATTTCGTCGAGAAGCACAAGGGAGGGTAGCTCAAGGTTCCGGAGAATCGTGACGATGTTCCGCAGGTGCCCGCTAAAAGTGCTCAAGGATTGCTCGATACTCTGTTCGTCGCCGATATCGGCATAAAGGCCGGCAAAGACCGCACCTGTCGAACCCGCCGCCGCCGGCCAGTAAAGGCCCGCTTGGACCATGGCGGTCAACAGGCCGACGGTTTTCAGGCTAACCGTTTTTCCTCCGGTATTCGGCCCGGTAATGACCAAGAGATCGTAAGCCTCACCCAAGGAAAGGTCAATGGGGACCACCTTTTCCCGGGGCAAAAGGGGATGGCGGGCCGCCTTCAACCGAATGCGGCCATCGCTGTTCAGTTCCGGTGCCGTGGCCTCCTGTTCCCGGGCCAGCCGCGCCTTCGCCAGCATGAAGTCAAGCCGGCCCAGGGCTTCCACCGCCGGCCGGAGGGCGGCATGCGCCGCCCCCACCATGGCGGACAACCGCGCCAGGATGAGATTGACTTCTTCTTCCTCCTGGTCGGCCAACAAGCGCAACTGATTGTTCAGCTCGACCACGGCCATCGGCTCGATAAAAAGCGTTGCTCCGCTCCCCGACTGCCCGTGAACCAGGCCGGGAAATTGGTGCCGGTATTCCTGCTTTACCGGTAGCACATAGCGGCGATCGCGCTGGGTGATCACCAGATCCTGCAACATTTTTTGCCAGGCGGGCTGACGGAGGAAACTCTCAAGCTTCTCCTTTAACCTGGCCTCGGCCAGCCGACTTTCCCGCCGGATTTGGGCGAGACGCGGCGAGGCGCCGTCCAGAACGCCGCCGTCGGACCCGATGCTCGCGGCCAGTGCCGCCTCCAGGTCGGGCAAGGGGTTTAACTGCCGGGCTACCGCGCGCCAGTGCGGCAACGCCTCCGCGAGACGGTCGGTAAAACGCCGCACCCCACGAATGGCCGTCAGGGTGCTGCTCACCTGGCCAAGTTCCTCGCCCCGCAGGATACCGCCGACCCGCGCCCGCTCTAGCAGGGGGCGAAGGTCGTATACCCCGGCAAAGGAGGGCGCCCCATAGCACCGCAAGACTTGCTCCGCCTCGGCCGTTTCTTCAAGCCACTGCCGCACGATTACAGGGTCGGTGGACGGTACCAGACTTTCGGCCAGTTCCCGGCCCATAGGCGTGTCGCAGTGCGCAAGAAGCAGCAGCCTGATTTTGGGAAATTCCAGTGCCTCCAGCGTCTTCTCGCCGATCAAGGTCCTCACCGCCCGAAAGGCCCAATTCGCCTCTTGCGGTCTTTGGCTCCCTCGTTGGCGCAAGCCTCACTACGTTTCCGCGATGCCCTTCAAGAGACACCGCGGTAGTAATGGCCGCGGGTAAAAATATGGCCTAGCCGCCGTGCCAGCTCTGCTTCGCTGGCCGCCAGCTCCCCCGCAGTGACTTTGGATGTCAGGCACAAATCAAGGGCGCGGCGGTAAGCGGTTACCACCAGCGCGACCTCTTCCTCACCGGCCCGCCGCAGTTCCAGCCGCAACCCCCAAGGTTTCAAAGCTAAAAGGTCCGGCAGCGCCGTCAGCAAAGAAAGTTCCCGGCTGTTGAAGAGATAGAGACGGCAGCGCCGGTCGCAGGCCAGCGGAAAGCGGTAACCCCGCCGATCCACGAGCACATAAAACCCCCGGCGGCAGGGTCGCCGCTCTTGGGCGTGTTCGCCCGCACAGGCGCCGACCACACAATGGGCGGAAACCATTAAGGGAAAGTTTCCGTGAACGATAATCTCCGCCCCCGCCAGCGCGAGTGGGCCAAAGGCCGCCAGTTGCTCCCGCCTCAATTCGGGTGAAAGCGTCAAACCGGCAAAACCAAGGGTTTGTCGCAGAAAATCCCTTGTGAGCGGATTAAAGACGTGGAAAGTATAGTCTGCCACGAGCTGCAGCCGGGGCCAGCGCGCCCGCGCCAATTCCCACCCCTCCGGGCCGGCGATCAAGAGCCCCGCGGGATTGAGCTCGTCTACCAAGGCAATCACTGCTTCCAGGTAATCCTTTTCCCGGGGGTGCCAGAAGCGTGGCAGGGCGGGAAAGAATTCCTTTTGGCGTGCGTCCGCCTCACGCAGGGCTTCCCGCCACTCCCGCCGGGAAATGGACGGCCAGTGCTGCCATGCCGTCAGGGCCACGTAGACCCGATCCGCACCCGCGGCAAGGGCAGCGCGGGCCGCCGCGGGGCTGCCAACGGCAACCGTAATCTTGGGGGCCGCCACAGGCACGTCCGGTACCGTTGGCGCCGCGAAAAAGGCGCCTACCCGGCGCTCGAACTCCCTACGGGAAACGGCCGGATAAGGCCGGGCCTTCCTGAGCCGCGTTTCCACCAGGGCCGCCACCAAGCGGCGCCTGGCCTCATTCAGGCAGCTCCAGGGAACCATCGTCTCTCCTTTTAGGTCAGCAGTAAGCGCCGCGAGGTAGAAGGGTGTATCGCCCAGGCGCCCCAGTTGGGCCGCCAGCACTTCGGGCGTCAGCGGCTGCGTTTTTGCTTCCTGGCAAGGGACGGCCGTAGCCACCTCGGCCGCGTGCCCGCGGTCATCGCGGCCGACAATCTTTAACGGGCGTCCGGGTTCTCCGGTCACGTTCAAGTAAAGCGGCACCCGCCGGCCGCCCTGGGGGCCGGCATAGGAAGCCAAAGCTGCCTCCGCCAGACGGCGGTCGTAGGTTTTGAAAACACGGTCCCCGGGAGCAACCCCCGGCAGCGCCTCCAGCCACACCGTCGCCCCCGGCGCCGCCTCCTCGACTTGCGCACCGTTAACCCAGATCGCCCGCACGCTTTGACCCTGGCGGCCGCCCCGGCTCACCCAGAATTCCAGACCGTCACCCAGACGGAGCGGCGCTGCCAGGGATACCGCCACCCGGCCGCGTTGCCGCGCAATAACTCGGCCCAGATAAAGGCCGCGGTTATTCGGCCGCTGATAGCTCATCAGCTCCCGTCCGGGATTGCCGCGCAGGTAACCGGTGGTAAAATCGCGATTGAAGATTTGCGCCAGGTCACGCAGTTCTTCCGGGCTAACCCGGTAATGCTCCGGATCGCAGGCGTAGCGATCCAGTGCCTGCCGGTAGATGCGCGTTACCGTGGCCACGTATTCCGCTCTTTTCATCCGCCCCTCGATTTTTAGCGCCGCCACCCCGAGACCAACCAGTTCGGGCAACAAGGCAATCAAGTTCAAATCCTTGGTACTGAGGAGGTGGCCCTCTGCCAGGCTCGCCCCGTCCCGCCCTTCTTCCAGGCGATAGCGCAGGCGGCATGGTTGGGCACAGCGGCCCCGGTTGCCGGACCGCCCCCCAACAAAGCTGCTCAAAAGGCACTGGCCGGAATAGCTGAAGCACAAGGCACCGTGGACGAAGACCTCCGGCTCTACCTCCGGGCAGGCCGACCTGATGGCCGCAAGATCCTGAAGCTCCAGTTCGCGCGCCAAAACCACCCGCTTAAAACCAAAGCGCGCGAGAAAACGTACGCCTTCCACGTTATGCACGGTCATTTGGGTACTGGCATGCAGCGGCAGCGCGGGCAACGCCTGCCGCAGCGCCCAGGCGAGGCCGAGGTCCTGCACAAGAACAGCATCCACGCCCAGTTCGTGAAGCCGGTAAACGTAGTCCAGCGCCCGGCCCAACTCCTCCGGGGCAATCAGGGTATTCACCGTGACATATACTTTCACGCCACGTACATGGGCAAAGGCCACCGCTTCCGCCAGCTCTTCCGACGTGAAATTGGCCGCATACTGGCGCGCGCTGAAGTCCTTGCCACCCAGGTAAACGGCGTCGGCCCCGTTGGCCACGGCCGCGCGCAAGGCTTCCATATTCCCCGCGGGGGCGAGCAGTTCGGGCAAGGAAACCATGGTCTAAGAGCGGCGTACGCGGTGGAGCCCGGAACAGGTTTTAACGGTGATGCCACGCTCTTCCAAACGGTCGAGAAAAAGATTCATCCCCAAAGCGTCGCTGGCCATGTGCCCGGCAATGACCACGTTGACGTGGTGCTTTTCCGCTTCTTTGCGGTGCTCCTCGCTCAAATGCATGGCGACCACCGTCCCTACCCCTGCGGTGCTCAGCCGCTCGTAAATCTCCTTCGCTCCTTCGGTACCGCCGGTCATATCGACGAAGATCTTGCCAACTCTTCGCTCCTCTGACCCCAGGATGATTTCCGGACCACTGCCCACCTTACTTGACGCCTGGTATTCGGGGATTTCCTTCAGTACCTTGACCAGATCGCCGAGTGTGGCCGGTGCCTTCTGGTCGAAGAAATCGTTCAAGTACCGCGTGACCAGGTTGTCGGCCGGCGTGTGGACGCACAAGAAGGCAAAGCCCAAAAGCCGCGCCGCATCGACCGCCCGCTGGTGGTTCACCGGCAGAAGGTTTCGCCGCACCTCGCTGATGCGGCCGGCAAGCATCCCTTCCGCCACGTTGATCGGTACCCCCAGACGGTGTAAAACGTCTTCCTGCAAGTGCATCACGCGGTAGAGGTTGGCCAGCGCTCCACCCTCCGGGTGGTGGGCCAGGAGGAGATCGATTTTCTCGCCCCGCTGGCGCAACATTTCCGCCAACAGCACCTCACCCACTTCCATGTCAATGCCGGCAAGCAGCGAGGTGACCTCCGCTGTCGGCTCTCCCCAGAGGATCCGGGTATCACTGTAAGGGTTTTTCAGGCGCTCCAGATCGAAGTCGTCCTTTTCCTCCGCGGGAAGCTTCTCCCACTTCTCTTTTTCCCGGGCCAGCAGTTTGGCCACTTCTTCCCTCCCCCGCGGATCGGCCTCCATACCCAGCTCTACGGCCAGGCGGTAAATCTCTTCGAGACGCATGCCCTTCTGTTGCCTTCTCATCACGACCACCTTTCCGCTTCTGGCAGCCCGGCCAAGCAGCAAGCAAGGCAGACTAAGCCGAGCCCTCCAATACCGCGTTCATGCTTCCCGCACGGTACCCTTCGAGGTCGGCAGTAACGTAAATATAACCTATCTCTTTTAGGCGCGTAATAATCTCCTCCCGGTGGCGCAAGAGAAGGGAAATCTCCGCCGGCAGAACTTCTAAACGCGCTAGGGAACCGTGGGAACGGACGCGCACCTGCCTCAATCCCAGTTGGCCGAGAAAAGCCTCCGCCTCGGCGACCATGGCCAGCCTCGCAGGGGTAATCTTTTCCCCGTAAGGGAGACGGGAGGCCAGGCAAGCCATTGCCGGTTTGTTCCACACACCTAGACCCAGCCGCCGCGCCAGTACCCGAATCTCTTCTTTCGTCAATCCGACCTCCTCCAAGGGTTGCCGCACTCCCATCTCCTTAGCCGCCCGGCGCCCCGGCCGAAAATCCCGGCGGTCATCCACGTTTGTTCCCTCGACCACCCAGGCAAGGCCGTGCCGCCGCGCCACTTCCCAAAGCCGCCCGAAAAGCTCTTGTTTACAGTAATAGCAGCGATCAGGAGGATTGGCCACAAACTCGGGCCGGTTTAACACATTAAGGGGAAGAAGGAGGTGACGCAGGCCCAGACATCCCGCCGGGCGGACGGCTTCTTCGATCTCCTGCCACGGGTAGAGGGGGGAGGCGGCGGTGACCGCCAGCGCCCGCGCGCCGAGAACAGAGGAAGCAACAAAGGCGAGCAGGCTGCTATCCACGCCGCCGGAAAAAGCAACGACCACGCTTTCCAGCCGGCGAAGATAGTCTTCCAGCGCCCGCAACTTTACTTCCAGGTGCGGTTCCGCTGCCACCGCAACAGGTTTTGCCGCCATGCCTTGATGTCCCCCTTTCATGCCTTTGTTGTGAGGCCGCTCGCTCTACTCCTGGCCAGGCGGGACTGCAACTCTTCCCAGTCCAGGGTGTTGAGTACCTGATGCGGCTCCAGCCGAGCACGGCGCGCCACCGCTACGCCGTAACGCATGTCCTGGAGGTGCCCGGCCTCGTGCGCGTCGGTATTGATCACCAGGGGAACACCCAATTCGGCCGCCGCGCGTGCCGCCTCCGCGCCCAGGTCGAGCCTATCACCGGTGGCGTTGATCTCCAGGGCTTTGCCCGTGCGTGCCGCCACCAGTAACAGCCGGTCCAGGTCGACCTGGTAAGGGGAGCGCCGTCCGAGAAGGCGCCCGCTGGGATGTCCCAAAAGATGGACGTGGGGGTTGGCCAGGGCACTCTCCAGGCGGTGCATGATCTTCTCCTGCTCTTGTTTGAAGCCGGTATGGATGGAGGCGATGACGATGTCCATTTGGGCCAGGATCTCGTCCGGGTAGTCGAGCGAGCCGTCAGGCAGGATGTCGACCTCGATGCCGGCCAAAAGCCGGAAATCCTCGCTTTCTTCATTTAGCTCTCTGATTAAGGCCCGCTGCTGGAGAAGACGTTCGATGGAAAGGCCCCGGGCAATGCTCAGGGACCGCGAATGGTCGGCAATACCCAAATAGGCGTAGCCGCGCGCCCGTGCGGCTTGTGCCATGCTTGCCGGGTCGTTCACGCCGTCACTCCAATTGCTGTGCACGTGCAAATCGCCCCGGATGTCTTCCAGGCTAACCAGGCGCGGCAGGCGTCCTTCGCGGGCGGCGGCAACCTCCCCCTGCCCCTCCCGCAGCTCCAATTTCCTCTTCTTCAAGCGGCGCCAGCTTTAAGGCCCATTCTCCCGGCTGCCGGGGTTCTTCTTCACCCGTGGCCTCGCCGGCAAAGAGAAGCCCCAGCCCGAGCAATGGTCCCCGTTCCTCGGGCGGACAAAGGTCAATAAGTTCTCGATAATGGGCGGCAGCACCTGTATAGTATAACAGGCCGCGGCCGAAACAGGCCGGCGGCACAACGACGAGGAAAATCCTGACTCCCAGCCGGCCGCGGCCATGAAGGAAATTCTCACCTAAGCTCTCTATCCGGTTAAGCTGGGGGTGGTGCCGGCAGGCTTCGATTACCGCGCGGGCATCCGCGGCCGCAACAACCAGGGTAATCTGTTCTACCAGTTCCTTACCCCGGCGAACCTCACCGGCTACCGCCGCCGTTTCCACTCCCGGCAGCGCGGCAATACCGTCCAGCAAGGCTTGGGACAAAGGCCAGGCCACCCCCAGGGGTATCTTGCCTGCCGTATTGTGCAGCAATTCGATGCCCTGAAGGATGTTCCACTCCATTTTCACTCCCATGCCCGGCAATTCCCGCAGGCGGTGGTTACGTGCGGCTTCCGCCAGTTGCTCCAGCGTGGTAATCCCAAGCCGTTCGTTAATGAGGCGAATGCCCTTGGGGCCGAGGCCGGGGATGGCCAGCATCGTCACCAGGCCGGGTGGTACCTCGGCACGCAGTTGTTCGTAATAGCGGCACCGGCCCGTTTCGAGAAGCTCGGTGATCTTTTTGGCCAGAGCCGGACCGATGCCTTTGACGGTTACCAGTTGACCCTGGGCCGCAAGCGTAGCTACGTTTTCTGATAATTGTTCGACCGCGCGCGCGCCCTGGCGATAGGCCCTAATCTTGAAGGGGTTTTCCCCTTTGATCTCGAGAAGATCCGCAATCTCGTCGAAGACCCAGGCGATTTCCACGTTCGTCATCAAGGCGGTGCCACACCACCCCGGCCGCGCTTCTCTTCTTCAATCAGCCGCATCAGGCCTTCGTAATCTTCCTGGAGTTTATGGTACTCGTCGGCAATGAGGATGGCCGCCATTACGGCCGCTTTGCCCAGGGGCAAGTGGGGATTCTTTTGGACGATCTGGCGCAACTTCGCATCCACATAGGCGGCCAGCCGTTTGACGTAGGGCTCCGGTTCCGTCCCCTTCAGCCGGTATTCCTGCCCCAGAATGGAAACCACGGTCCGTGTCAGGTTGTCACTTGCCACCGGGCATCCTTCCTCCACTTCGCGGCGCCGGCTGCCGTACGCCTCTAGCGGCGCAGCCTCGCCCCTAGTTCCCGTTCCAGTCCATGGGCGATCGCCTCATAGAGAGCGTTAATCTCCGTTTCCCTAAGCGTATGATCCGCGCTCTGGAAAACCAGGCGATAGGCCAGACTCTTGTATCCCGCGGGCACGGGTTCGCCCTGATAAAGGTCGAAGAGACGGACCTCCCGTAAAAGCTCCCCGCCCGCCCGCATAATGCTTCTTACCACCGTCTCATGGCTTAGCTCTCGCGGCACCACCACGGCAATGTCCCGTGCCACCGCCGGGTAGCGTGCCCAGGGTTGGTAAGTCCTAGTTACTCCGGCGGCCAGCGACCAAAGTGTCTCCAGGTCGAGCTCCAACAGTGAGGCGCGCTCCGGTAAGCCGTAGTCTTCCTGCACTTCCGGGTGGAGCTCTCCGATCCAACCGACTTCTCTTTCGCCCAGGCGCACTCTCGCCTGTCGCCCGGGGTGCAGCGCCGGCAGGGCGGCCTCCGCCAGCAGGGAAACACCGTTTCCCAGTCCCCAATGCTCGAGAAACGCGTCCAGGACACCCTTAAGGTAAAAGAAGTCAAGGGAATATCCCGGCCAGTCCCAACCCTTGCGCTCCTCCCCGGTAACCAGTGCCGCCAGGCGCCATTCCTCCCGGGGGAGCGGTTGGCCGGCCTGCGGTAGGAAAACTTTGCCAACCTCAAAAAGACGCATGGCCTCACTCCGCCAGGAAGCATTCTCCGCCGCGGCCTGGAGCAGCCCCGGTACCAAGGTGGGGCGCATAATGCTTTGCTCTTCGCCAAGCGGGTTACGCAGCGAGACTACCTGCCGCCAGGGATGTCCCGGCGGGAGGCGCAGGCGCTCCCAAGCACGGGGACCGATGAAGCTATAGGTGATCACTTCCTGGAAGCCTACGGCGGCCAGGAAGTGGCGGCAACCGCTAAAAAACTGCTGCCTCGGTTCCTGTTTCGCTTCCGCCGTGATGAAGGGAGGGAAAATCGCGGGAATACGCTCGTAGCCGTAAAGCCGGGCGACTTCCTCTACCAAGTCTTCTTCCAAACGTAAGTCTGCCCGATAAGAAGGAATGGAAACGCTAAAGGTTTCGCCGCGCTCCTCCGGCACCAGGCCCAGGCGGCCAAGGTATTCCTTAACCTCGGCGCGGGTAAGCTCTAGGCCAAGGAGGGAGTTAAGCCGCTTGAGATTCAAATCAATGGTTACGGCGGGCCGACTCTTTTCTCCGCAATCAATGAGTCCGGCGAGCACCTCGCCTCCGGCCAGTTCCCTCATCAGGCGGGCCGCCCGGTAGGCGGCACG
>JACIYD010000499.1 GCA_014360105.1 Clostridia bacterium | reverse complement strand
ATGACGACGGCGTTGACCACGGCACGGCTGGCGGCGCTGGCCGCCTGCTATGAAGAAATTGGACGGAAACTGGCCGCCGCCGGGGTCGAGGAATACTTGACCGGCGGGGCCGCGCGCCCGGATGGTCGGGGTGAAGACGGTGCACCGGATGACCTGACGCAGCGGCTGGCCGCGCTTGTGCGGGAAATCTGGCCGGAACTGGAGCGGCGCCTGGGCGAGGCAGAGGAGCTGTTGGTCCCCCTTTTGCGGCCGGTCCTGGGCGACGAGGTCGGGCCGCTGGCCTCGATGCTGGCGGAACACCGGGAGTTGCGCGCGACCGCCGCCGCGCTGGGCCCCGGGGTGGGCGAGCGGGGGCGGGCCGAGGCGCTCCTGCGGTTGCTCGCCCTGCTGGATGATTACTGGCGCAAGCAGAAGTACATCGTGCTTCCCCTGGCACGGGAAGTGCTGCCGGGCCATGAGGCCGGGGTGGACAACTCGCCTGCAGCGGGCGGCAGCGGCGAGGCGCCCTAGCCCAGATAAGCGTGCGCAAGCGCGGTGAGGAAGCGGGTACAAAGATGGAGGCTTGCCAGGTCGATCCGCTCGTTGGGGCCGTGAATGGTCTCGCGCAGTTCCGGCGGAAAGTACGGCTGCCACGGGCTGATCCCGTAAGCCGGGATGCCGAGCTGGCGCAGGAAACGGGAATCCGTGGCGCCGGTGGAAAGACAGGGCAGGCAGGCGGCGGCGCCGGCCGTCTCCACGAGAGTCCGGCAGATGGCCTCGTAGCCCTTTCCCCGGGCGGGCGAGAAGCTGGGCGCGTGAAACGTGGTAATTTCTATTTTGATGTCCGGGCCGGCAAGACGGGAGAGGAGGGCTTCAATCATCTCCCGCTTCTGGCCCGGCAAGAGCCGCACGTCCACCCGGGCCTCGCAGTAATCCGGCACGACGTTGACCCGCGTGCCGCCGTGCACCACGTTGGGGGAGAGGGTGAGGCGCGTCAGGGCACGCAGGTACTCGCGGAAGCCCCGGTCGCCAATGTGTTCCAGGAAGCGGTCTAGACCTACGGCCGCAGGCGCGGGAAGGTCGCAGTATCGGGCGAGCTGGGCGAGCAGGGTTTCGACTTCCGGCAAAAGGTGGGGCGGCGGTGCGTAGGCGGCCAACCGCTCCAGGGCGGCCGCCATCTTTACCACGGCATTATCCCCCAGCGTGGGCAGGGAACCATGGGCCGCCTTGCCCCGGGCCGTGAGTAAGGCCTGGGCGATGCCCTTTTCTCCTACTTGGACGAAGTAAAGGGGGCGCTCTCGGGCGAGCAGGGGCTCCGGTGCACCTTCGTTTACCGCGAAATCGGCCGCAAGTTCACCGGCGTGGTGCGCGGCCAGGTATTCCATGCCGTAGCGACCGCCGTTTTCCTCGTCGGCGGCGGCCACGAAGATCAGGGTCCCTTTGAGGGGCCGGCCTTCCGCGGCCAGTCGGAGCATGGTCCAGGCCTCGGCCGCAACCAGGTTCTTGCAGTCGAGCGCACCGCGGCCCAGGACGTAGCCG
>JACIYD010000498.1 GCA_014360105.1 Clostridia bacterium | reverse complement strand
TGCACCACCCGGGTAATAACCCTCACCCCGTCCGCCAACAACCCAGCATCGGTAGGATAATGAATGTCCGCCGCTACCACCGTGGTATCCACCTTAAGCTTCTTCCCCCGCACCACCTTCTTCTCCCTGGCCTTGGCCACCAACACCCGGTTGAGCTCCTCCACCACTTTTGGACTGTAGCGTTTGGTGAGCTTGATGAGCGTGGTGGCATGGGGCACTTTTTGAGACAGCGGTATGCGGCAAAACCGCCGCCACATGATGCTATCGCTTACTTCCTTCACCAGGGTCTCATAGCCAAGACCGTAGCGGTGCTTTAAGTACATCAGCCGCAAATAGATCTCCACCGGTACCGTCGGCCGGCCTACCTTGGTGTTGAACCGCTCAAGGAACGGCTCCATGAAACGAGGATCGTCCAAAAGAGCGTCCACTTTGGCCAGCTCTTCGCTCAAACCGAAAAGTTCCTTGGGCAAAGACGCCTCGGCAAAGCACAGCTGCCGGTCGTTGTACAGGGTTAGCATGCTCCCACCAGGCAGGAAAAGAGGAGGTTGCGTCGAATATTCTTCACGGGAGTTCCCTCCTGTTTTTGTTGTTTGCCCTTCAGTAATAATTCAACACAGGAAAGGGAACTCCTTCTTGTTTCCATATATTTCCTTACCGCCGAGCACTCGCCCCCTGAACCCTGTTTTTCAGGGGAAACTACCTAGACTGCCGCAGCGGCTTGGATTACCGCACCCAACGGACCCCTTTTAGCGGAGGTAGTGGCCTCCTTCCCGCAGGAAGGATCCCGCCCGCCCACGTGCTGACCGTGGGGCTGGCGGCGTTAGCCGTAACGATTGCCGCAGGTATTTACTTAGTAATCCTGCGAGGTTCTGCCATTCTGTGGATAGGCATTCCCGGTCTACTTTAGTAACAATAATACGGGATATCAACTGGAAATTGAGTAGGACAAACCACGGTCCGGAAGAAGTCCGGACTAGTCGATTGGTTCCAGTTTTGGCGTTGGATTGGCAACCGGCGCTGTAACTTGGTTTTGGGGTGCCTGGCCTTAGTAGAGGCTAAATCCCTCCCTTAGGATCTGGCGGAACAGTTCCGCACCGTGGTCAAGACACGGGAAATGTCCCCTTCTTATTGTCGGCTCGGCCCGGTATACGGCCCTCTTGGCCCCGCGGCGGCCTTAAGCTTTTGCGGGAGTTGGGCGGGGTTCGGGCTAGTGCGGCTGCTTGAGCGGCGGAAGGCGTGGTAGTTCCGGGGCGTGGTTTCCAGGAACTGGATGTGCGAAACGGCAGAATTGCCGGCTTGCACGGTCAGGAACTTCCAGGGATCCGAGAAGGACGCGGCTTTCAGGAACTGGATTCAAGATCGGCAGAACTGCCGATTTTCATAGGCAGGAATTTCCAGATCCGGCGGGGCCGCCAACGGGCGCGGGCCAAAACCCGCGCCCTTCGTTGTGCGCCCGGCATGGGCACTGTCTATAGGGTGAAAGTCCCGAACGACGAAGGTAGCAGTAGTCGTCAGCTCAAGGCA
>JACIYD010000497.1 GCA_014360105.1 Clostridia bacterium | reverse complement strand
CCTGGGAACCGTAACATTCCGCCCGTATTTCCGGCCCCTGGCGAACCGGGTCCCGGATGGCTCCGCCGGCGTAGTATTTCCTGCCGCGTTGAAAACTTTGCCCGTCTGTCAGTTGGCGAACATACTCCTCTGTCAGCGTGGTTTTATCCCGGCTGCCCATTAACCGCCACCTCGCTACCGTTGCTTCGTCATGTCAGAGCGGGCTAATCTCTTCCTCTAATGAGTCTCGATAGATAAAGCCGTGGATCGGGTCCCTTAGCTCTCGCCGTTGGGACATGGCGACCCCTCCTGAATAACTTAAAGCACGCCGGAGCATTAGAGGCCGAACCAGGTCGTTTCCACATACTCAGGTTCAATGTACCCGTCCTAGAGACGCGCGTAAAGTAGGAGCGCCAAAAGCCCAAACACCGCCGGTCTGGCCCCCCAGTTTTGGACATCAAGCCACAAAGGATCTAGCGCTGGTTTGGTTGGCTAAGAATGCTCGGTAATACTCCTCCGGAGCTAGGTCAGCACCGAAAACGAGCGACTGAAGCGGCTTCTGGCCGAGAAGGAGCTAGAACTGGCCATCCTGCGGGAACTGAAAGAGCGGGTAAACCCTCGGTATAGCCGACAAAGTCGCAATGGTGGACTAACATTTTACCACGCGGCTAATGGGTTCCAAAACAAGGGCCGGACACCACTCGCGTCCGGCCCCTCGCCCGCCGCTCCAGGACCATGCGCCAAATGGGCAGGCTTATTTAGCGCCCTGAGGGTGCCGTACCCGCACCTTATTCTGATCGACCACGATGATACTGCCGTGTATATCCTCAGGAGACAGATTGCGCAAAGCTCGGAGAAGAATTTCATTGAGGGTGCTCACGGGGACTTCTGCCGGTAACCTTAACAGAACCAACCTCCGTATCCTTCGCACCTCGCAAGCCGACATCGCGCACGTCTAGAACGCTGTATCCTGCTGCGGAAAGCGCTCTTGCGGTGGAGCGCGGCAAATCTTCGTCAACCAGAAACCGAACCGTCATTGGATCGCTCTAATCCGTTCCTCACCTAAGAGCTGTGCGGCATATCGCAGGGCAGCGAGGATCTGCTCCCTAGCCAAATCGTACTCCTGCATCACTTCTTCGTAGGTTGCTCCGCCCGCCAGCCTGCCCAGAAGGGTTTCCACCGGAATACGGGTTCCCTTTATTACCGGCTTCCCGCCCCTGATATCCGGATCTATGACCACCCCAGGCGAAATTTCTCTCATCCGCAATCCCTCCGTCCGGTTCAGAACTGAGACGGTGCCTACGCTCCTCGGCCTACCAACAAACCAAGTATACCATATTGCCGCTCACCAGTACGTGCAACGCCGTAGACGGCTTAGAGCAACCCCGCCGTGGCCGCGTCATTCAGCATGGCCGCCAAAAGCGACAAACGCGCCTACGGTCTGCCAAACGGCCCGGCTGCGCTTTGCCGGTACCCCCGCCGCCACAGAATCCCGGCACGGCCGGGCACAGGCCGGGGCTAGCGGCGGCAGCAATGGAGGGCGTCCTTCAGTG
>JACIYD010000496.1 GCA_014360105.1 Clostridia bacterium | reverse complement strand
CTTTTCGCCTCACCCACGGTCTTTCGCGGGAAGAGGTTAAGGAGATGGTGCGCGAAACCAAGGCTTACACCTTGTTACGCGGCTACCGCGGCCAAGCGCCGGGAGATATTGAGGCGCTGGTGGATGCTCTCTGCCGTGTGGCGCGTCTGGTGGAAGACTTCCCGGCCATCGTGGAGATGGACATCAATCCCGTTTTTGCGTATGCGCAGGGGCTGGCTGCCCTGGACGTCAAAATTACCATTGCGTGAGGTGGCATGCGAGATGCGCAACATTTATGTGATCGGTCCCACCGGTTCCGGGAAGACGGCCTTCTGCGCCGCCCTGGCGCTGGAATTGCGCGAGCAGGGGTACCGGGTAGCCTACTTCAAGCCAGTAGGGTTTGCGGGGGAAGGGCGGAGCGATGAAGATGCCGTCCTCATGCGGAGCCTTCTCGCCATGGAATTACCTGTGGAAAAGATCGTGCCCTTTACGAGCTCCGAGCTTTACCTCTGGCGCTATAACGGTCCGGAAGGATATCTCACCCAAGTACAAGAGGCCTTTGAAGAGGTAGCACGCACGGCCGACGTGGTGGTCATCGGCGGTGCGCCCTCGCCTTACCATATGGCCTCACTCGGGCTTGATGCCATCGGCATCGCCCACCTGCTCGATCCTCTGGTACTCACGGTACAGCGGGTTGTTAACGATTTAAGCATTGATGTCGCTATCTTTTACCACGAATACCTCAAGGCACATCGAGTGAGTTCGGCGGGGGTTATTCTGAATCACGTCCCGCGCACCCTTTTGGACAAGGCCAAAGGCGTCTATCAGCGTGTTCTCGAAGACCGGGGTTTCCGTGTTCTGGGCATCGTACCCAAACGCCTGGAAATCGCGCTCCCGACCGTGCGTGAGTTTGTGGAGCTCTTGCAGGCCGAGGTTCTTGCCGGTGAAACGCAACTGGATAACCTTGTCGAGGATATCATCGTGGGTGCGATGACGCTTGACAGTGCCATGCGTTACTTCCGGCGGGCGCCTAACAAGGTGGTCATTACCGGAGGAGACCGGGCGGACCTCGCGCTGGCTGCCCTGGAAACAAACAGCGCGGCCCTGGTGCTCACCGGCGGGCTTTACCCGGCGGTGTCTGTCCTGGCGCGGGCGGAGGACAAAGGAATACCCGTTCTTTTGACCAATTACGATACCTATTCCGCCATCGAGCTTCTGCGCACCGTCACCCGCAAGATCCGGCCGGGGGACGAACGCAGCCTGCAAATGGTACGGGAGAACTTCCGCCAGCACTGCGACTACCAGACCGTGCTGGAGATGATCAAGGCCTAGGGAATGTCGGCCCCCGGAAACTGCAACTCAATGGCATTCAGGGGAGAGGGAAGAGTGAGCGAGATGAGAGGAGGAGAGGAGTGAGCCGAGATGAGCGTGAGTCCACCAAAGCCCTGGCGGGCGCAACCCTCCATTCGGCGCGCGAGGGTCGCGGAACCAGCGGGAGCCAAAGACCGGGAGGGACAAAGTGGGGACAGGTCGGCGCAAGAAGTGTCTTGTCTGGGGAATCCGGTTGTGGTAAGA
>JACIYD010000495.1 GCA_014360105.1 Clostridia bacterium | reverse complement strand
CTTTCGAGGAAGGCACACCGGCTCCTGCCGCAAAGCCCATCCACGGTTATCGAGGATACCATTACGGAAGTGGTCTTCCTTTACCGCGACGGCGACCCCCTGCCGGTCACCCTGGCCGAACCGGTGATGTTTATGGTGATGCGTGATCGGTTCGACCATTGGCTCTTGCAGCAGGCGGAACAGGCAGGAGCCGCCGTCCGCCATACGACCCCTGTCACGGGTCTTACGGCCGCAGGGGGGCGGGTGACGCTCTACGCCGGGTCCACCACTTTTGAAGCGGCACTGGTGGTAGCGGCTGACGGCGCCCATGGAAGAACGGCCCGCGCTCTGGGTCTGCGCCTGCCCTTTCACCGGGGGCTAGCGCTGGAAAGCGAACTACCGCTGACGGGTAACGAAGCCGCCGCCTACCGGGGCCGGGTTTTCATCAATTACGGCGTGCTGCCCTACGGTTATACCTGGCTGTTTCCCAAGGCAACTTGCCTTTCCGTAGGCAGCGGCTCTTTTTATCCCCGCGGCAGACGGCTCCTGCTGGCGCTGGCGGGTTTCTGCCAAAGCCAGGGTTTGGCGCCGCCGACAAGGGCCCAGCTCAAGGCCTATCCCTTGCCGGTGCTTGCACGGCCGCCGCAACAATGGCATACGGACCACGGCCTGGCCGCGGGGGACGCGGCGGGGCTCATCGACCCTTTCTCGGGCGAAGGCATCTACTACGCGCTCCAGAGCGGCCGCTGGGCCGCGGAAGCGGTCCTGCGCCATCTTCAGGGGGAAGCGAACGCCCTGGCCGACTACAGCAGGCGTGTACGAGAAGAGCTCTGGCCGGAATTGGAAACGGCAGCGCGCCTGGCCCGGGTGATCTACGGTTTTCCTTTCCTCGTCCACCGGCTCTTGAAAAAGCACCCCGGCGCGGCGGCCAAACTGGTGGCGGTAGTTATGGGGAGCCTCACCTATCGGGAGTTGTACCGCTACCTGGGCGAGCGTTTTCTCCTCTTTCGTCTTCCTTTAAGCCGTCTCGCGCCGCTAGGTTCCAGGACGCGAGCCGGGCCCCCGTGCCCGTGAGCCCCAAGCACCGACAGACCCCGGCTTCCACCAATTACCGGCCCCGCGGCAAATGACGCCGGCCGTGCCGGGATACACTAGGCAAAGCGAGAATTCCTTGCTGGAGGGAAGGACATTGGCGAAGACAGTCATCGGCGCGTTTCGCTCGCGCGACGCCGCCCAAGACGCTGTTGAGGACCTGCGTCGCCTGGGCTTTTCCCAGGAGATCTCGGTAGTGGCCAAGGACGAACGGGCCCGCGGCCAGGGCGCGGGAGATAGCGTGGCCGAGGGGGCGACTACGGGTGGCGTCCTCGGGGGGCTGACCGGATTGGCCATCGGTGCCGGGGCGCTGGCCGTGCCCGGGCTGGGGCCGCTGATCGCCGCCGGGCCGATCGCCGGCGTGCTTTCCGGCGCGGCAACCGGCGGCCTGGCGGGCAGCCTTATCGACTGGGGCATCCCGGAGCAGGAAGGCCGGCGCTACGAGGAGGACGTCCGCCAGGGCAAGACCCTGGTCTCCGTCCGGTCCGAGA
>JACIYD010000494.1 GCA_014360105.1 Clostridia bacterium | reverse complement strand
GACGGCCTCGTCTTCGGGCAAAGCAGGGGGGTGGCCCAAGGCAAAACGCGCCGCCGCCAAGCCCGCTCGGCGGCCGAAGACGAAGATTTCGGCCAGGGAAACCGAGCCCAGGCGATTGGCCCCGTGGACGCCGCCCGCTACTTGCCCGGCCGCATACAGCCCGGGCAGGTTCGTGGCCCCCCAGGGGTCCACCCGCAAACCTCCCATAAAGTAGTGGGCGCTGGGGAGCACCTCCCAGGGTTCTTCGCCTCGGGCGGCCTTGCCGCCGTAAGCCCGGCGTACGACCTCCAGGCGCCCGCGGCGCTTGAGGTAGTCCAGGTGCTTCCGGCCGTCTTCACTCTTGAGGTTACCGGACATGTCGAGAAGAAGAGCGCCGCGCTCGGTGACCCGCCCCGCGGCGATGGCTTCGGCCATGACCCGGGTGACCGCCGCCCTGGTCTGCCGGCGCACGTTCTCCAGCAAAAGCCTTCCCTGCCCGTCCAGCAACACCCCATGGGGGCCGGCCACCGCGGGCTCGCCGATCAGGATGCCGCAGTATGATGGCGGATGGACAATGGCGAAGGGGATGAATTGCACCATTTCCATGTCCACCAGCTCTGCCCCGGCGGCATAGGCCAGGGCCATGCCATCACCGGTCGCCCCGCGCAGGCAGTCCGTGTGAGGGTAGTAGAGCCAGCCGGCACCGCCGGTGGCGAGGACCACTGCCCCTGCCCGCAGGACAATGGGTTCACCGCCCGGCCACCGGACGGCCGCCACCGCCTGAATCCGGTTGTCGGCCGCAACCAGTTTAAAGGCCAGGGTTTCTTCATAAACGTCTACCCCTGCCCTGGCCAGGGCACCACGCAGGGCCTGGCCAAAGGCCAAACCCGCCGCGGGCAGGCAGGCCAGTGACCGCCGGTAGGTATGGCCCCCTGTATGCCAGACGGCCGGCGGCCCGAGCTGACCCTGTTCGTTGCGGCTGAAGAGAACGCCGAAATCCTCGGCGATGGGGGTGGCCTCGGCGCACTCCTCGGCCATTGTTTGCGCCAGGTCGGGCTGGTTGATATGGCCGCCCCCGGCCAGGAGGTCGGCAAGAAAAGCCTCCGGGCCGTCACCCGCGACCAGGCCCGGTCGTGCCATGATGCCGTCGGAAATTCTGGTGTCGCCGTAGCCGACGGGGTCCTTGCTGATTAATGCCACGTGAGCGCCGGCCTGCGCCGCGGCCACCGCCGCGGTAACACCGGCACCCCCGGCGCCAACGACGACCACGTCGTAGGCTTGGTAGCTACGGTTCAACCTGTTCCTCCCTTACCTTACAGACTAAGCGACGCATGCTCGCGCCTCTCGCGCCTGGTGAAAGACTATTATCCGTCTGCTCCCGCACCTTTGAACCAGTTCCCGTCCTCAGCTTAAACTTGCCCTCACCCCACCGGCGGGAGAGGCTGTTCGGTATGTCAAGCAAGTCGAGCACCCGCCCTACCAGGTGGTTAACCAAATCGTCAATGCTCTGCTTCACCTTGTCCTCCGCCCGCCCGCGGACCATGCACGTGTTGAGGAGGATCACGTCAGCCTCTTCGGGCGCGTCG
>JACIYD010000493.1 GCA_014360105.1 Clostridia bacterium | reverse complement strand
GTGGAAGCCACGGAAGCGGTCTATAGCCGCTTGCTGGCCACGGGGAGGGCCGGGCGGTGTTCCGCCATACCTTAACCTTGCTTTCGTTTTTGCTTCTCTTGGTAGTGCCCTTGCCGGCGGCGGGGGATGCATGGGCGGCATCACCCCCGCCACGGCGCGTAATCGTGGTTCTCGTTGACGGCCTCAGCCTGGCCGACCTGGTGCGCTACCGTGGTCACCACCTCGAACATTTTTTGCGCTACGGTGCCGTGGGCCTGATGAGTCTTGCCGGCCAGCACCGCAGTATAGCCGGTGCTGCCGCTACCCTGGGGAATAGCGTGCCTCTCTCGGTTGGCAATGCCGGTGAACTGGCCTTCAATACCACCGAGGTCGTACGCGGCGAAGAAGCGGGCCTGACTTACAGGCGGCGTACCGGCTGGGACGCACCGCCTGCAGGTATTGTCTTGCCCGCGTGGCCGGAGATCCTTGCGGCAAACGGCGGAAAGGCGATAGGCCTGTTGGGCGAGGCCCTGCATGGCGCCGAACTCGCCACTGCCTGCCTGGGTAACGGCGACCTAGACGACGAATGGCACCGTGTGTCGGCCCTCATCGCCTCGGACAGCCGGGGGAGGGTGGACTACGGCGACGTCAGTCGTGGGGTGCTCAAGCCGCGGCCGGAAGGGTTGCTCCCGCTGGAAACGGACGAGGGCCGCGTTCTCGACCTGCTCTCCGCCCTGCCCCCGGCGGCCGCGCTGGTGGTAATCGATTTCGGAGACGGCGAGCGTCTTGCGCGGCTAAGCCGCTCGGCCTTACCGGCCGTCTTGGAGGCGGAAAAGGCAAGGCTGGTAGCGCGACTCGATGCATTTCTGGGGGCGGTGCTCGCCACCCATGATCTCGCATACACTCAAGTCTACGTTTTGGGCCTCACACCGGCGCAGAGCGCGCTCGAGCAGCAAAATCTCCTCGTGCCCGTACTGGCCTTGGGAGCGGATACCGGCCCGGGTCTTCTTACTTCGGCCACTACGAGACGTCCCGGGCTGGTTTCCAACCTTGACTTTGCGCCGAGTGTCCTGAGTTTCCTGGGATTGCCCCGGCCCGCAACAATGGGTGGCCGGCCCTGGCAGGCCCAGACCGGAAGCGGTGGCTGGGAAGAGCTATTGCTGCTCAACGAGCGTCTGGCTTTCGTCCGCCGGGCACGGCCCCTACTCGTCCGGGCCTACGTTGCCTGTCAAATGGCAGCTATGGGATTGACTTTCTATGCCTTTCTGGGCCGCGGCCCGTGGCGAAAACGCATCGGCGCCTTCCTTCCCTGGCTGCTTCTTTTTCTTGCAGCGGTGCCGCTCGCTTTTCTCATCTTGGCGCCGGCACGGCAGGACTCTCTTTTCGCCTACGCGGCGACCATGGTGCTCGGCAGCTTGCTCTTCACCCTGGCCTACGGGCGCTTCTGGCCGGGCAGGCTGGCTCCCTGGTTACTGGCGGGAGCGGCTCCTGTGGCCGCCCTGATTGTCGATACGGCGCAAGGAGCGCCCTTACAGCAGCAGGCCTTGCTCAGTTACGACCCGATATCCGGCGCGCGCTTTTACGGTA
>JACIYD010000492.1 GCA_014360105.1 Clostridia bacterium | reverse complement strand
GAGCCTCCAGCACTTCGTATGCCTCTTCAAGCAGATAGCGCCGCAGACTGGCATGGGTTTGGGCCCGGTCCCACGGGCAGCCGTGCGGCCCGCGCAACCTGGCCAGCACGGCCACGAGTGTACGAAAAGAGCCGGGAGGGCCGAGACCTTCCGCATACCGGGCCGGCGGGACGTAAAGCGTAGTCAGGTGATCGATCCAGGGTTGGCGGTCGACGGCGTAAAGAGGCACCGTCACGACCTTTTCTTCGCCGGCCACGCCTGCAGCGCGCACAAGGTAAACGGGCCAGGTATCACCGTAGACCGGAGCCAGCGTAAGCTTGACCGACGAGGCTACCAGCCGGTTGTATACCTGAAGGACGATCAGACCGAGTTCCGGCCGCAGGTCGTTTTCCTGGAGCCTGGCGGCCTCGGTAATCACCAAACCTTCTGCCGGGTCGACGGCCAGGGCGGCAAAAACGGCATCAAGGCAACTCATCGCGGGCAGCACGGTTACCGCGACCTGTCGTTCCCGGCAGCGATCGAGCAACTGCCGCACCGTTTCTTCGGCCACCAGCGGATGGCCCGGAACCGCATAACCTACCTCTGCTTGCTTCTCGGTTTCCGCGAGCACTGCGGTGACAATCGCATCGTAAACGGCAGTGAAAGTTGGCTGCTCCTCATAGAGGCGGTCAAAGCTGGTAAAACTGATGCCCTGGTCTTTGAGCCAACTCACCAAGGGGTGACAGGCCGTGCGCAGGAAAAGCGGCCGGATGCGCCGCAGCACCGCCAGGTTGGCCGGGGGGATGACACCTGCATCACCCGGCCCCAGGCCGACGATCCACAGTTTACCCAAAGAGATCCCTCCGGGCGCTGGCTTCGTCCTCGATTCTACCAGGCCGGGAAGGAAGGAGCAACGGGGCTGAAAAACAACAGCGCCGGAGGGCGCTGTCACTGTTCCATCTGCTTGGCGAGGAAACCTGCTGCCGTCTCCGCCAGTTTCAGCTCCATTTCACCCATTTTGACGCCGGGCTCTCGCGAGCAAAGGATCACCGCCCCAATGGGATCCCCTTCCGCGACGATGGGGGCGATGACCTCCGCGCTAAAGGGGCAACCGTTTTCCTCTTCGGTACGCACCGGACACTCCCTACAAAGCAGGTGCTCCCCCGGAGCGTTGATGAGGACGGGCCTTCTTTCTTCCATCACCTTCTCCACCGCCGGCCCGATGGGCTTGTTCAGGAATTCCTTCTTGGGGGCTCCGGCCACGGCAATGATGTTGTCTCTATCGGCAATGCAAGCGATGTGCCCGATCGCTTCGTGCAGGGAATCGGCGTATTCCTTGGCAAAGTCACCCAGCTCGCCGATGGGGGAATACTTCTTAAGAATTACTTCCCCCTCCCGGTCAACGAAGATCTCGAGTGGGTCGCCCTCGCGGATCCGCAGCGTCCGGCGAATTTCCTTCGGTATCACCACGCGCCCCAGGTCGTCTATCCGCCTGACGATCCCCGTTGCCTTCATGTCCGGCTATCCCTCCTTTTCGTTGGCTTTCAATCTTAGTATATAGCCCCAATCCCGTAGTTATTCATTTTTTTCCATTGTG
>JACIYD010000491.1 GCA_014360105.1 Clostridia bacterium | reverse complement strand
AAACCGCTTTTATGCTATTAGCTCTTTACTGATTGAGGGTAGCCAGGAGTACGAAAGTTTTCGACGGGAGCTGATTTCAATCTTGGGTCTTCCTGAATAAGCAAACTTGTGTAAAGCGCAAATAAAAAGGCCAGTAAGAAAGGAGCGGCTACGCGTGCAGGTAATTAGCCTTTCCTCTAAGGGACAACTAGTGCTCCCCAAGGGTATCAGGGAACAGTTGGCGTTAAAAAGTGGCGACCGGCTTAAAGTAGAATTGGTGGGTAACCGAATAATCCTTGAGCCGGTGCGAGAGGAACCCAGGCGCGGGTGGCGCCGTTGGGGCGGGGCCTTCCGGGGGAGCAGAATGTTGGAGGAGCACCTGGCCGAGCACAGACTTGAGGTAGAGCGCGATGAGGAAAATATTTGATGCTTTCGCCGTGTTGTGCTGGATGCAAGGGGAGCCCGGCTATTGGCCTGGCCAGGGAATTCGGCGGGGAACTGGTCACCAGGGACCCGGAAATATTGAGAGTAAGCGGTGCGGCCGAATTTACGCTGGATCCTATACCTGTGGAGTAAGTTAGCCTACCCCTCTATGAGCCACCAGGCAAAGTCGGGCTGTTCGTGAGAGCCTCGGCCAGGGTGATTGTGACCGCAATGTTTTCGGTTGGGGCACCTCATCCCACGTCCCTGCGGCTGAATACCCAGACGGACAAGAATCCCAGGGCCAGATAGGAGGCCAGGGCCGCCACGACCATAAGCAACGCCGGAGAGGTCCCCTGGCTGGCGGCCGCTTTTTCGACCAACCACCTGAGGATCGGCCGCAGAGAAGAAGGAAAGGCCAGGGGCAAAAAGCCCAGGAAGGGCAAGAGGAGAACGTAGCCGGCGCGCCTGTAATCCCAGGCGAAAAAGGCCAACAAGAACAGTCCGCTCAGGACAAGCAGCAGGGTCAGGGCAAAGGCTAAGGCGAACACCGGTGGTGCACCGCCCGCCGCGGGCCACCAGTTCATCACCCGCGCCAGGCCGATCATACCGTTGATTAGAATATCCGAATACACAACCAACAAAAGCCCTCCGAGGAATTTGCTCCACACGATGGCCGCAGGGCCGACCGGCAGGGAGCACAGGAGGCTGAGGCCGCCGTTCAGCTCTTCCTGGTAACACAGGCGAGCAATCAAAAAATAGGGCAGGACGAAGGTCCAGGTGGTGGCAAAGGCGGCCCCCTCTTCGGTGGGGCCGAAAAAGGTGACTATGGCCGCGCCGACAACGGCGTAAAACAGGAGGCTTGAACGCAATAGCCTTAGGTCTTTTCTAATCAGCGTCCACATGAGCCTTCTCCTTTCCGCAGAGGACGTTAAACTCCGGGCCCGGCGCTGGCCCGCGCCGGAGCATCCCAGGCCCCCTCCCCGGCGCAGGCTTCCCGCCGCGCGAGCACCAGGAGGAGGTCTTCCAGGTTCAGGGGGCCGACTTCCACCTGCCGGGCCAGCTCGGGGCGCCGCCGCAGCAAGTCGCGGTAGTTGCCCGTCACGCCCAGGCAGCGGCCGCCTTCCCGCCGCCAGACTTTGAGCCAGGGTTTAACCTCTTCCAAGTTGGCCGCCAAAA
>JACIYD010000490.1 GCA_014360105.1 Clostridia bacterium | reverse complement strand
GATGGACTGACGGACGGACTGATGGATCTTCTTCCCCTGGGTATTCTTCACTTGGGTATTGTTTGGTGGCCTCTCTGACCATCCCGGATGGCCCCACAGACCACCCTGGCTGGTCTACCAGTCCACCCGGGGTGTTCTCACAGAGCACCCCGCCTGTTCCGCCGGAACACCCCGGGTGGTTCCGGGAAACATCCTCGCTGCAGCCAGAGGCAGCCGGGGATTCTGTTCGCGGTTCCGCATCCGCCGTATCCTTAACGGGGAGCGTCCCCTTTGCTGTCATCGTCGGCCCGACAGCAAAGGTACAGGTATACCGCCCTGGCGTAAACGTTGATGTCCCGCCGGTCGAAAATCTCGTTGGGGGCCTGGGGGGGGCCAGAGCACTATCAGATCCAAGACAGCCGCCAGGAGTATGTCTAGTCCATGATTTCCTGCAAGCAGGGCAACTCAGGGGGTAAAGGCTCCTGCCATAGCCAGGAGACATCCAGCCAGAACCCGGGCAGGCTCTGGCTGAGCATTTTGCCCTGGCGGTATTCCTGGCGGCGGTAACCAGATGTCCCGCCGGGGGTCTGAACATGCTGGTATAAGGCGCCGGCCTGGGTCTCAACGACCCAATATTCCTCCACCCCGTACTGGGCGTAGACGGCGGCCTTTTCCTTCAGATCGCGGTTGCGGGTACTGGCAGAGGTAATCTCCACCACCAGCGCTGGTACTCCGGCAAAGTATTTTTCCTCGAGATACGGCAGCATGTCCTGGCGGATGAAAAAAATATCCGGCTCGTAGTACAGGCCGGGGCCCAACCTCACCACTGCGGGCCCGTTCAATACTTCTCCCCGTTGCCTCGTTCGGGCGTAACCAGCCAGGAGAAAGGTCAGGAAGCGAACCAGTTGGTGGTGCCTGGCGGTGGCGGGCGGCGGGACGATAATCTCTCCTTCTTCGAATTCGACAACCCGATCTTCTGGCGCTTCGGCTAGATAGCGCTCCTCTGACCAGCCCCCCAGGCGTACCAAATACGGTTCGGGAGGCTCCTGGCCGTCTGCGTCCACCACCCGCAGGGCCAAACTCATGAAAACACCCCCATTTTCCGTCGCCTCAAGTTCGAGCTACCAAATCTATCGCGCCGCTGCGGCCCGCATTTCCGGATCGCCGGTGAGGAGCTCGGGATGCCGCGGGCCTTCTATGGCCACAACTGGGAAAGCTCGATTACCACTTCCATTTTACCACCGTAATGTGCCGGCCACAACTTATTGAACTTTTGCGGCCGACGTCAGGGCAGCGACCTCTCCGGGTGCTGGACAGCGTGGCGGGATTGGCGGCGCGCCTGGAGGAAATGAGGGATTTTCTTCCTGCGAGATAAGGACGGGCTTTATACAACGAATGCATAAAGTGTAGGCGAAAATGAGCGGTGTGGAAGCGGTGCAGAA
The DNA here is from genome assembly GCA_014360105.1 of Clostridia bacterium. Lineage (GTDB taxonomy): Bacteria > Bacillota > DSM-521 > Neomoorellales > SLTJ01 > JACIYD01. The sequence continues at coordinate 157 of JACIYD010000490.1, read as the reverse complement.
GCGGTGAGAGTGGCGAAATAGTAATGGCGAAATGGAGGCCCATGATGCATAGTATACCAACAAATGGTAGTAAGTCGCAAAAGATCTGCGGAAGAAGAAGAAGAAGAAGAAGAGAGGGAAAAGCCACCCTCTCGCGGAATATTTTTTTTAAACCGCC
>JACIYD010000049.1 GCA_014360105.1 Clostridia bacterium | reverse complement strand
TGAGGTCGGCCTGGGCCAGGCCAGCGGCTTCTTCTATCCCCAGGTTCTTGAGCTTCTCGGCCACCTCTGCGGCGGCTTGAAGGGCGCCGACGTGTTCCTTGAGCCTCTGGACGTCTGCGTTAAGGAGGATTCTCTGGCCTCTTTCTTCCACGGCCAAGGCGTTTTCCGGTACCCTGGCCAGGGCCGCGGCCAGAAGCCGCGCCGCTTCGCCGAGCTTGGTTCTGAGTTCTGCCGTGACTTGATCGGGTTTGAGCGGGGCCAGAATTTCTCCGAGGCGGGACACCGTCCGGCCCGGGGTGGAGCTTCCCTCCCGCAGATCGGAAAGAGCCTTCTCTACGGCGCTAAGGGCCTCCGCGGCCGAGGAAGTCTCCGCGGATTGCTGCTTCACCAGGTCTTCCCACCTGGGCACCGGGGTGCTGAAGTCCTGGCTGTAGTACCAGACCACCCTGTCTCCGTCCGCAAGCCGGCACTGGTGGGCGGCCACGGTGGGCAGGGTGTCGTTCACCGCGTAGCACCAGCCGCTCCAGCCCTGGTTGGCCTGGCCGGCTATTTCCTCCACAAAACCTTCATACTGGCTGGATACGCGGTAGGGGAGGCCGGTGGCGTCCAGGGCGCCCAGGGCGGTCAGACCCCAGGTGCCTCCCTCCGCAAGCTCGACGTAGCCTGGGCCGAAGAGCAGTTCACCGTTCTTACCCACCACGGCCACGCCCACCCGGCAGGTGGCAGGGCCGCCTTGCCCTCCGCCGGCAGGCAGCACGGTGATGGCGGCCGAACCTGTAAGCCCGTCGTAGGTGGCGCTGATCACCGTGCTACCGGGCTGCAGCCCGGTTACGAGGCCGTAGACCACGCTGGCGACGCCCGGGTCCCGCACCGACCAATCGGCGTCCCTGGTGACGTCCAGGCCAACGCCATTTTCATCGCAGCCCAGCGCCCGCAGTCGAACCTGTTGGCCCCGCTTGACCTCTGCCTGGGAGGGAGTAAGGAAGACCGCCGGACCAACCCGGGCTCCCAGCAGGTGGTACCCGTAGAGCGCCCAGGCGGCGTCCATGGCATTCTTGTTGGCCCCGAAGCTGCCGTCGGAGTTGAGGGCCTGGTCGCGCAGGTAGTCCACGGGGCTACGGCCCTGGCTGCTCTTCAGCCCGGAAGGCTCTTCCTCGACCGCCAAAAGCGTGGCCACCATCTCTACGCTATTGACCAGGGGGTCGTCCCACCCGGAGGCCACGAAGCTGCCGTCTGCCTGCTGCTGGTTCTTCAGCCAGGCCAGGCCGAGATTGATCCTTTGCTGCACCAGTATGTCTTGCTTATTTGGGTCAAGGTAGCCGAGCGCCCGCACGGCCTGGGCGGTGGCCATGAAGTCGGGATAGTACTGGCCGTCGTAAACGTAGCCCCAGCTCCCGTAAACCGCCTCCCCAGCGCTCAGGTTCTGGGCGTTAAGAAGGTAGTTACGACCGTACACGAACTCGCTTATGCAGCCGGCGCGGCCGAGCAGCTCGTAGGCGGCCACGCTGCTGCACAGGGCGTAATCTCCGGTGTCCAGGCCGCCGGGACCTTCTCTGGCCATGAGGACCTGGCAGAGTTCCCCGGCCAGATCAGGCCTCTGGAGCGCCTGGGCGGCCACCAGGTCCTGGGCGAGCTGCTTGGCGGAAACCTTTGAAGGCTCCTGGAGGTCGCCGTAGATCATCTGCACCACGGTTTCCTTGAGGCTGGTTCCCTCGCTCACCCAGGCGGCCACATCCACCCCGGCTTGGGTGAGCACGTAGGCAGCGTAGGAGCCCACGCCGAACTCGTCGTTTCGGGTCCCTTTCTGAACGAACTCGTTGTAGAGGAAATTGGCAGCCCTGGTGGCCAGGGCCTCCAACTGCCCGGTTGCGGCCCCGGCGGCCCGGGGAGGAAAGCTCCCGCCAACCGTCAGCGCCGCCACGAGACTTATCACCACGCCCCAAACCAGCAGGGGCTTCTTAAGCGAGAACAAGGTCCAAACCTCCCTCCAGGTATTGCTCACAGTGGGAGCCAATCGGCCTAACAGCAACTGAAAAGCCCCGATCCCACGCGGACCGGGGCGTCTCTTGCCCGAAACCCTACGCCGAGCACCGGAGGCACCTCCCTATCACGCGTAGATCACCGGTGTCCGCCGGACAGGCAGGTTTCCTGGCTCGGGTTCATTTCCCGCCCTGCGCCTTCCCGGGCCTGGAGCCCAGTGGCCTAGTGCAGGGCCGATCCCCCTCACAGTGGCGCGACCGCGCCGGATTTGCACCGGCTTCCCTCTCCCCCGGAGGCAAGGCCCCCGGGGTCACCTGTCCGCTTGGTTCAATTGAGTTATCGCTTTTTAATCCTTTCGCCACTTCACCGGAGAATCCTTCCAGCCTGTCTCAAATTCGCGTGGAGCGAAAAGGGATAACGGATTCGATAGCGAAAAGAAAATGTTATGACATGGAACGGGAGGGGCACGTCGATCGGTGAAACAAGGCGCTGCTTGGCGGGTGGGAACCGGCTTTAGTGACCAGCAAGATCCGGGGGTTGCCCTCTCCCAGGCCCTGGAGCAGGCTTTGAGCCGCACCGGGCCGCCAGAGTTAACTGTAGTGCTGGTTACCGAAGGCTACGATCCGGAGCGCGTTCTTTCCTCGGCTCTGGGAATTCTCGGGCCGCGGCCCCTGGTAGGAGCCTGGGTGCCGGGGATTATCCTGGACTTTAGGGTATATAGGCGCGGGGTAGGAGTCCTCACCATTGGCGGCGAAGGGGTACAGGCGGTCACCCACCTGGAACCCCAAATCCTTGATGAGGCCTTCGCCCAGGGCGAACGGCTGGCCCAGGCCCTGGCGGGACAGGATTCCGCTCCTGGGGGGACGATTTTGCTTTTCCCAGACGGGTGCTGCCCCAACATTTGCGAGCTTCTGAGAGGGATGTACGACCGGCTGGGGCCTGACTATGCCTACCTGGGAGGCGGCAGCGGGGACAACCTTCGCCCGGATCCGGCCTTCCAGTTTACCGAATCGGGGGTGGCCCGCGGAGCGGTAGCTGCCGCCCTCCTGCTCGGGCCGGTTTTTGAAGTGGCACTGGATCACGGGTGGGACCCGGCGGGTGAGCCGGTGATAGTTACCCGGGCCGAGGGCAGAAGGGTTTTCGAGTTGGACGGGCTACCTGCCTTCGAAAGGTACGCCGATCTGGTCCGGGACTGCACCCGGGTGGGCTTTCCCGCGCGGGGCATGCGCCATCCCTTGGGCCTGCCCGCCGCCGGGGGCCGGTTCATCCTTCGGGATCCGGTAAGGGTGGAGGAAGACGGGAGCCTGGTATTTGTTACCGAGGTTCCGGAGAACAGCATCGCCACCGTGATGAAGGCCGACGCGGAAAGCCTCATCGTGGCCGCGCGGGGGGCGGTAAGAAGGGCCGTGGAAGCCGTGGTTGCCCCCAGGCTGCTGCTGGTTTTCGACTGTGTATCCCGTCAATCGCTCCTGGGCCCGGATGCCGAGAGGGAAATGCAGGCCATGGCCGGGGTGACACCACCTCGTGTTCCGGTCTTCGGGATGCTCACCTTTGGCGAAATATCCAGCCTTACCGGAACCCCCCTGTTCTACTGCAAGACCGTGGTGGCCGCCGCGGGGTGATGGTACGGTGAATTTCGACGTGGTGGAACTGCTGACGATTTACGAGGTGGCAAACTTTTCCTTTCCCGCCCGCTACCGCGACCTCATGCGCGAAATAGTCGAGAAAGGCAGCCGGGTCCTCGGGGTCCGCCGGCTGGCCGTAATGGTAGAAGAAGAGGGAAGGCTGATTACCCTGGGGCAGTGGGGCTTTGGCGGAAACGGAGAGGTCAGCTCGAAGATCCAGAACCCGGGGGAGAATGCCTTCGTGCACGTGATGTCGCGAGGGGTAAAGGGGCTGATTTACCTCGAGGCCGCAGGCAGGATTTCGGCCCGGGAAAGGCGGCTCATTAACGTTTTTGCCCGCCGCATCGAGGATATAATCGCGGTCAAGCAGATGGAAAGGAAGACCCGAGAATCGGAACGGGCCTTCCGTACGGTTCTTAACAGCGTTCAGGAGGCGGTTTTCATCTTCGGGCCCGAGGGGCGAATTCTCGACGTTAACCAGACCGTGCTGCGCCTTTATAAAGTGGCCTCCAGGGAGGAGGCCCTAGCACTTTCCTTTTGGGAGGACTATTCCGGCCCCGATAATCCGCGGGAAGAGATTTGCCGTTGGTGGAACGAGGCGCCGGAAGACGAGAGTTTACGCCTGGAGTGGAAGGCCAGACGGCCGGCCGACGGCTCGCTCTTCGAGGCGGAACTGTTTTTCGGAAAAATCTCCTTTGCGGGCCGGGAGGCCATACTGGCCACGGCGCGGGATATTACCGAGCGCAAGCGCGAGGAAGAGCTGCTGCGCAGCATTTTTGACCGCACGCCTATCGGAATGTACATAGTCAGCTCCGGAAAGTTCCAAATGGTGAACCCGCAGTTTGAGCGGCTTTCGGGCTACTCGCGGCAAGAGCTCATTGGGCGGGAAGCCTTGAGCCTGGTGTTCCCGGAAGACCGGGAGACGGTCAGGCGGGAGGCGGTTCGCATGCTCAAAGGAGGGGAGGCCCGGCCCTACGAGTTCCGGCTGGTCACCAAGCAGGGAGATACCCGGTGGGTGGAGGAAACCGTTACCTCGTGGGAGCACGATGGCCGTAGGGTGACGCTGGGGAGCATAATGGACGTCACCGAAAAGAAGCGGTTTGCCCAGAAGCTCGAGTACGTCAGTCTTCACGACCAACTCACCGGCCTTCACAACCGCGTGTACTTTGAAGAGCAACTCAAGCGCCTCAGCCGCAGCGAGGAATTTCCGGTCAGCATCATCGTGGCCGACGTAAACGGTCTTAAGCTGGTCAACGATACCCTGGGTCACCACAAGGGTGATAATCTGCTTATGGCTTGCGCCCGCATCCTCCGGCAGACCTTGCGCCGCTCCGATATCGTGGCCCGGGTGGGAGGGGATGAGTTCGTGGCCCTGTTGCCCCGTACGGATGAGGCCGCGGGCACGGCCATACTGCAGCGCCTGCGGGCGGCAATCGAGCAGCACAACTGCCGCCGCCCGCAGCTTCCGCTGAGCGTATCCTTTGGCATGGCCACGGCGCAGGACCCGAAGGAACTGCTCAAGGAGGCCTACAGGAAGGCGGACGACCTGATGTACCGGGAAAAGCTTTACCTCGGCACCAGCGCCCGGGGTCAGATCGTCAATGCCCTGGTGGCTGCCCTGGCGGAGCGGGACCATCTCACGGAAGGCCACGCGAGGCGGCTGGCGCACTGGTGCCGGATCCTGGGTGAACGGCTGGGCCTTTCGCCGCACCAGATGGCCAACCTCTCGCTTCTGGCCAAGGTTCATGACATCGGGAAGGTAGGCATCCCGGACACCATACTCTTCAAGCCGGGGCCGCTCACGGAAGAAGAATGGGAGATCATGCGCCAGCACCCCGAGAAAGGCTACCGCATCGCCCTGGCCTCGCCGGAGCTGGCAGGAGTGGCAGACCTTATCCTCAAACACCATGAGCGCTGGGACGGCAGCGGCTACCCGCTGGGGCTTAAAGGCGAGGAAATTCCCATCGAGTGCCGTATTCTCGCCATTGTAGACGCTTTTGACGCCATGACCAGCGAGGTGCCCTACCGCAAGACCAGGACGGTGGAGGAAGCCTGGCAGGAAGTCCGCCGCGGCGCGGGGACGCAGTTCGATCCCCAACTGGTGGAAGTGTTCCTGCAACTCGCCTCGGCGGGAGGTTGGCCGGATAGTCCCCAGGAAGCGGGAGTTTGAGCTGACAACAAGATAGCCTACCGGTATTCTGCCATGTCCTGACAGTATCGGCCGGTTATCCCCACCACGTTCACCTTCGTGAGCACCGCACCCATTGGCCGGTGCGGCAACTTTCTATGTCGTAATAGCCTTTTTGTTCACAAAAGTCGTCGGCTCAGGCAGGATAACATATCCAGGTGTCGAAATAGTGTTCAGTGCTCAGGGTTATCGGTTAGTATGTCTCTACCATTACAGGCGGTAACCGGAGGCCTTTCCTTCGCAGCCGGGCGGGAGCAAGATAGCTATGGTAGAAACAGGGCAGGGCGGCACGCACGCCGCAGTCCTCATTGCCACTCTGGGTGTCGAGCCGCAGGTGGTGACCATCGCGCTGGACCGGCTTCTGGCCGGAGGGCATCCCATTGCGGAGGTGGTAGTGGTTTGCACCGCCAGCCCCGGAGTGCATGCGGCCCTGGCGACGCTGGAAGCGGAATTTGCCGCCGGAGTCTATCCGGGAGTAAGCCTGCGGCCGGTGCCGGTAATGGCCCGGTGCGGCGCAGTAGACGATTTCCGGACCGCAGAGGAGCTGCGTGCCCTCCTGGGCACCCTCTACCGGGAAGTGCGCGGGGCGCGTCGGGGTGGCCGCACTGTGCACCTGTTGGTTTCGGGCGGCCGGAAGGTAATGGGCATTATGGCCATGGTTGTGGCTCAGTTGCTCTTTGGCCCGGAGGACCGGGTCTGGCACCTGATTACCGAGGGATGGCAGCCGGGTGACGTGCGCCGTCTGCACCTTGACGCGCGGGATGAGGTCTGGCTGGTGCCGGTTCCGGTCTTGCGCTGGAGCGAGGCCACGATACTGCTGCGCACCGTAGCGGAGCTGAACGACCCCGCGGAGGTTGTGGCCTGGTACGAGCGCTTGAGCCGGCGGGCACGCGAGCGGGAGAAAGAGCATTTCATTCGCCATTGGCTCTCCCCGGCCGAGCAGGCAGTCGTCAGGCTGGCCTGTCAGGGCCTTGACAACGCCGCCATTGCCGCCGCTCTCCATAAGAGCAAGCAGACGGTGGCTAACCAGCTTCGCGCGGTCTACGACAAACTACGGGAATGGCTTGGCTACCCGGACGGCGTCGTCGACCGCAGCGTGCTTATTGCCCAATTCGCGCCCTACTTCGCCGAAACGGAGCGAACGGAGGAGCAAGGCTAACGTGCGCGTCATTAATTTTGCCCATCCCCTTACCCCGGAGAATCTGGGCGAAGTCGAGGCACTGACCGGCAGGCCCGTTTCAGAGGTGCTCGAGGTGCCGAGCCAGATCGATCCGGAACGTCCGCTGGAGCCGCAGATCGAGTCTATGCTGGACGGCGTGGGCCTCACCGCGCGCCAGTGGCAGGTCGAGCCGCTCTTGATCAACCTGCCGTCACTGAACTACAGCGCTGCCGTCCTGCTGGCCCAGCTTCACGGGCGTATGGGCTACTTCCCGGCGGTACTCCGCCTCCGTCCGGACGCCGACGGCCTGGTGCCGCGCTTCGTGGTGGCGGAGATTCTGAACCTGCAGGCCGTGCGGGAACGGGCACGGGGGAAACGATGATGACCGGTGGCGAGCAGGGCCTACTGAGGAGGAAAGAGAGGCTTCGGTAATCCGTTAGACAGGCATACTGCCCGAGGAGGTCTATCCGGTGTTGGGCGAGACGGACGGCGCAGCCCGGGAACTTGAGCGGCGGGCCGAGAAGTGGACGAAGCTTGCGCTGGGGTCCGAGAACGAACGTGCCACGGCAGAGCATTACTACAGAGAGCAAGTCATGCCGTTACTGAAGGATGTTTTTGTTCGGCGTGAGAGCGGAAAAGTCACTCCGGCTGCCCAACAGGCGGTATAACCTGTTACGTTCAAGGGGGACTGTCATGTGACCGAGTGGATGGATCCTTTGACCGGCCGCCGGTATCGGTTTACGAGCGAAGGTTTGCGGAAGGTACGCCGGCATGTCGCAGGACGGCTGGCGGCAGAGCTGGCGCAGGCGTCCACGATGCACGAGAAGGCAGAGGCGGCGGCCAGGTTCTGGGCGGAAAAGTACTATGGGCTGGTTTTCCCGCTAGGCTTTACCAAGGTAATAAGGGGTGAACAGGTTAGGGGGCAGGTCCTTTCCTCGGCACCTGTGGTCGAGCTGGACGGTTCGGGGGAGTTCAGGGACGAACCGCTGCAGGGGCAGCCGCCGATCCTGCCGGCGGGCGAAGAGGCCCGGGAGGCCCTTCTTGCCGATGTGACGCTGGTGCGGGCGGCGCTGATAAACGTGCTGTTGCGGCAGCGGGGTATAGATGGCGCGCGGCTGGACGCGGTGCGCCTGGCCTGCCTGACCGCACCTCTGGTAGACGAGCTCTCGGAAGCCGGGCTTCGGTTACCCGAGGAAGTTGACGACCTCATCGGCTCTGTTTTGAGGAAGGAGCAGGCGCCACCGAACCTCGACATCTCCCTCCTGCGAGCGGTCTGGGAAGCGGTGGGATCGGCGGAAGCGGCCCGAAGGTTGCCGGAGGAGTTGTCGCTGGTGGTGGTGATCGGGGCGGTACAGCGCGTCAAGCAGTACGTTTTCGATACGCCCGGTCTTAACGAGATACGGGGCGGCTCCGAGTTGTTGGAGCAGATTACGGAAAGGGCCGGCAGAGCAGTAGCTGAGGAATTGGGTCCGGAAGTGGTGCTGCGCGCTGCCGGCTCCCAGGTAGAGTTTCTGGCCCCTTCGCCGCAGGCGCTAGATGGGACGGAGTGGGTGCTCCGCCTGCGCCGCGATT
>JACIYD010000489.1 GCA_014360105.1 Clostridia bacterium | reverse complement strand
GGAAGGCCTCCTTGAGGGCCGTTGCCACGTAGCCTATCTGCTCCTCCGTGATGGAGTTGAAGAAAGGCAGGCCAATGCTCCGGCGGCAAACATCCTCGGCCACAGGAAAGTCCCCTTCACTGTAGCCGAACTGCTCCCGGTAGAAGGGCTGAAGGTGAATGGGGGCAAAATAGGGCCGGCACTCCACGCCGCGCTCCTGCAGGTGCCGCATCACCCCGTCCCGGTCGATATTCCGCTTACTTCAAACCCTCTGTGCGTGTCCGGGCCAAAGCCCATGGTTTTTTCCTGCACGAAGCCTAGCACTTTGGCCTTACCGATGGCGTCCTCCATCTCCGGCGAGTAAGGTCCGTAGTAGTGGGGCTTGAAGCGCGGTCATCAGCGCCATGCCCCCTCCCTTCTTCTCTCAGTAGGTCGGTAATGATCTTGGAAATCGCTTCCTCGTACTCCCGAAGCTTGATCCTTTTCTGCTTTTCGTCCTTAAAAACTACGGGCGCATAATACCTCGACAAACTCGTCTCTCCGCGAGTGCACCGCACAGGGTATACCAGAGAAGCCAGCGCAAGCTGTTTCACCCGGCGCAGGCGTTGAAAGACCGGGGTATCTATGATCTCCTCTTCTAAGGAATCCCGGTAAATGAAGCCGTGAATAGGATCCCGTAGCTCCCGCCGTGCACACATGCCAACCCCTCCCGAACTCTCTTGCCCATTTAAAATGTGCACACCCGCGGTCATCGGTCGGGCCCGGCGGGGCCTAGAGCCGGGCGTAGAGCAGCACGGCCAAAAGCCCGAACACCGCCTCTATGCCCATCAGGGTCAGTACCAGGTCCCGCTCCCTTATCCCGCCGGAAAGCTTAATGATCCCACCGGCAAAGGTCCGTTCACCCAGCCGCCGCAGTGGTTCTGGCGAAGCGGGGCCGGTCATGAGCAGCCACCGCGCCAGCCCTTTTCATAGTACCGCAGGTGCTCCTTCCGTGGTGCCCCGCGGTCCTAGCCAGCCCCACTGCACGAGGCTACGGTAAGCTTCCCGAATCTGCGCATGGCTAAACTTGAGGCCTTTAGCCCGGTAAACCTCGGCTACCACCCGCTCCTCCCCTACAGCGCCGTAAGCCTCGCTGAGCGCCGAAGCGATGAAGTGCAAGCTTTCTCGGTAAGGTTCGGTTGCTTGCCGGTGCCGATCCAAGTAGTTACTGCATGAAGTACCGGCAGTAAAGGTTACGCCGTCGAAGTCTAGTCGTAAGATCTCCTTGTCGACTGCCTCGGCTACCTCCTCGGCCACTTCGTTGCTGTAAGGGCCATAGATGTGCAAACGATACGTGGCATAAACCGGTACGCCTGCCTCACGGCAGAAGTAAACCAGCTTCTGCAGGGCTTTCTTCCCTCTGATTTTCACCCGTCTCTGAGAGGAGCTTCAACGGCAGCGAAAGTTCAAATATCGCCGCCTCCACCACGCAGTCATCATGCGGTCGGCGATGTGCATGGTGCCTAGACTGTGCTCGAACCGGGTGTGGGTGGCTCCGGGGTAAACCTTGGAGGTTAGAGCGAGCTGGCGTATGTTTCTAAGACGTTGAAAGGCCTCGTGCCTTA
>JACIYD010000488.1 GCA_014360105.1 Clostridia bacterium | reverse complement strand
AGGGGTAGCCGGAACAACCTGGAAAAATGCGGTCGAGCAGCTCCTCGCCCACCTGGCCGGCAGCGGGCGCGCGGAGAACACCCAGCAGGCCTACCGGCTGGACCTGGCGGGCTTTGCCCGCTGGTACAAAAAGGCGGCCAGGACAGCGCCCGAGCCCGCTGGCGTGGGGCCGTTCGATATCGCCGAGTACCGGCGCTGGCTCTTGGACGCCGGGAGGAAGCCCTCCACCGTCAACCGCGCCCTGGGGGTGCTGTCCCAGTTCTTCGCCTGGGCGCTCAAGAACAGCCTGGCCTCGGAGGACCCGGCCTCAGGCTTGCGCCGCGTGCCGGAGGCGGCCCGGCCGCCCAGGGCGCTGGGCAGGCGCGAGCAGCTGGCGCTCCTGCGGGCCGTTCAGCGGCGGGGCAAGCCGCGGGACATCGCCTTCGTCACCCTGCTCTTGCACACGGGCCTCAGGGTTTCGGAGGCCTGCGCCTTGGCCGTGGACGACGTTTTCATCGGCGAGCGCAGCGGCCGGGTGGTCGTGCGCCGCGGCAAGGGCGACAAGCTCCGCAAGGTGCCGCTCAACGTCACGGCGAGAAGGGCGCTTTTGGCGTGGCTTGCCGTGCAGGGAACCGGCCCGGGCTTTCTCTTCACCTCCCAGAGGGGCGAAAGGCTCACCCGCCGGGGGGCGGAGCACCTGACCGCTACGCCCGTAAGGGACGCAAGCCTGCGCCGCTTCGCCCAGGCCTGCCTGGAAGCCGCGCCCGCCTACTTCTGCCGGGCGCCGGCCTCCACGAGCGGCAAGCACCACCCGCCCTTCGCCCGCGGCCCGGGCGGGCTGGTGCGGCACACGAAGGCCGCGGTTAGGGTCTTCCTGGACCTGGCCGAGGCCTATCCCTGCGAGAGCGGGGACGCTTGCGTGGTCGCGCTGCTTATCCACGATACGCTTAAGTGCGGCCTCCCGCCGGTGTCAGAGCTGAAGACCGTGGCCGAGCACCCGCTGGTACGATCCCGGAGCCGCTCTGGGAGGCCATCTTCGGCTGCGTGCACTCCCACATGGGCCGGTGGGGGCCGGTGCGGCCGAAGACGCGCGACCAGGTGCTGCTGCATCTCGCCGACTACGTTGCCAGCCGGAAGTGGGTCGCCTTAATGTCTGGCGCTCTAAGATCTTCTTCCCAGTGAAGGATGCTTCTGCGTAGAGAGTTTGGTGATATACTGTATAAGCAGGGACAGAAAGACTACGGCAACTGGGATGTAGCTGCGAGGCACCAACCGGCGGCAGCCGGGAACGCGTGCCGTTACCGAAATAATAAGGACCGGGCCGATGGGAGGTGATGTAATGCGGACTTCCCCTCGCGCGAACCGCAAGGAATACCCGTTGCTATTGGCCCGCGATGATTTTCAGTCAGACGAACTGGTCGAACGATACGACCGGGCGTGGGCAGTGGCCAGGGAAGCGGCAGCCCTGCTCAAAAACGTATTCGGTGCAAAGAAGGTCGCTGTCTTCGGCTCTCTGGCCGACCGCTTCTGGTTTTCCCGGTGGTCCGATATCGACCTGGCTGCGTGGGGCATTCCATATAATCGCTTTTATAAGGCCGTGGCCGCGGTTA
>JACIYD010000487.1 GCA_014360105.1 Clostridia bacterium | reverse complement strand
CAAGCGCGTGCGGAAGAAGCCGGGGCAAATGGCGTTAACCTGGATGTTGTGCGGTGCATACTGGAGCGCCAGCTCCCTCGTGAGGTTAACGATTGCGCCCTTGGCGGCATTGTACGCAGGGATCGGGAATACACTCGAAGAACCGGCCAAGCCCCACATCGAGGCGACAATGATCACCTTTCCGCTTTTTTGGCGCATCATGATCTTCAGCGCTTCACGACACGTGTAGAACACGCCATGAAGATCAACTGCCAGCACCTTGTTCCAGGCATCAGTCTGATACTCATGCAGCAACGATGGGGTGGGATCGGCGATGCCAGCGTTGGCGAACACGATGTCTACACGGCCGAACTCTTTATCGGCGGTGTGGAATAATTCGGCAACCTGCTGCTCGTCGGTAACGTCGCAATACACGCTAAGCGCTCTTCGACCAAGTTGTCTAACGCGTTCGGCGGTAGCCTCGTTGTCCTTAGTGTTAATGTCACTGCATACCACATCCGCACCAGCTTCGGCCATTGCCTCGGCAAACGCACGGCCCAGTCCGCTGCCGGCACCTGTTATAACGGCAACCTTACCAGTTAGGTCAAACATCTTCATCACGACCTTCATTCTAACTCCTCCTCCTCCTAACTCCTCCTCCTCCGAAAATTGGGATGCTTCCGAAAGAAAATCTTTGAACCCGTTGCAATACAACAGGTTTAAGGTTTGAAGGTTACCCCCCCTCCCTGTGGAGTATGTCATTAGTAATCCCATCTACTCCCAACATGAAGGAGGGTAACCAATCTTGAGACCTACACCTGCCAACAATCCTCCGTGCCCAAAGTGTGGTTCACATACCCGCAAGAACGGGCACCAGCTCGGCCCAGGCGGGAACAAATACCAAAACTACCAGTGCACTAACGTCGAGTGCCGCCATCAGTTCAAGCCAGGTTTGCCACCTGCCAGAAAGAAGGAACAAGAAGCTTGCGTTGCCCCGTTTGCGGCCGCGCTATGGAGGTCTATAAGGTCAGAGCCTCCTACACCCGCTACCGCTGCTCGGGCAGGCAGAACAAGTCGTCTCCCTGCCACCATAAACTTGATCTGCTCAGGCTCCCTAACCCAAAAACCGCAAAACCCAGTCTTCTCTTCCGGCCTCTTGGAGAAGTACCGGCCTTTGCACTTGTACAAGATGCGCTATTCCCAGCACACGGTGGCTCAAGTGCCCTTTATTTCAGCGCTTACCTCGCCCTGCCAGCAACCACAGTGGCTCACATCCTCCGCGACCTCTTCAATGTCTCCCCTTCCCCGGACATTATCGAAATCTGGACCAAAAAGGCGGCTTCCTGCCTGTATCAAGATCTGGGCCAGGTGAAGTTGCCAACTTCCCGTAAGGTCCACATTGACGAGACTTTCCTCTTCCATAACCGCCACAAAATCTTCTGGGCCGCCCGAGACCCCGAGCATAACCTCATCCTTGCCTGGTTGTTTTCCCACAGCCGCGATACTCTGGCCGCCTATAATTTCCTCCTGCAGCTGCCGGCCCAAGGCAATGCCGAAGGCCTGACCTTCGTTTCCGACGGCCTTCCGGCCTACCGCACCATCATCCCTTTGCT
>JACIYD010000486.1 GCA_014360105.1 Clostridia bacterium | reverse complement strand
GGATACCCGGGTGCACGACCCGTATGACATCAGTCCTGAGGAAAAGCGAGAGCTAAAAGAGGACATCCTGCCGTACTGGGAAAACAAGTACGCTGTTTCCGACGTCTGGTTCAAAAGGTGCCCGCCGGAGACCATCGAGCGCGTTACCGGGCAAAACGTTTGTGAGCAGTCAATCATTCGCGAGAACTCCATTTCTCACTATCTGCCGCCTTACACGTACCTCTTCCAGGTAGGGTTTGAGGGAATCCGCAAAGAGGCGGAAGAACGGCTGGCCAAGGTGGACCTGACGGATCCGGAAGGGCTGGAGAAAGCCAATTTCTACCGTGCCGCGATCCTGTGCTGCGAGGGCATGGAGCTCATCGGCAGGCGCTACGCCGACCTGGCCCGCAAGATGGCCAGGGAGGAGAAGGACGCCCAGCGCAGGAAGGAGCTGGAACAGATCGCCGAGATTTGCGATCGTGTGCCGGCAAAACCGCCAAGGACCTTCTGGGAAGCACTCCAGTTCTTCGCCTTTGTGCAGATCTTTTCGCACATTGAGGGCACGGGCCCCTCACACTCTCCCGGACGGTTCGACCAGTATATGTACCCGTTCTACAAGAAGGATATTGACGAAGGAAGGTTGACCCGGGAGCAGGCACAGGAGCTCCTCGAATGCTGCTGGATCAAGATGAGCGAAATTGCGTGGTTTATGAGCGACCCGGCCGCTTATTACTTCGCCGGTTACGGTCCCTTCATGAACCTCTGCGTGGGCGGTCAGTTGCCTGACGGCCGTGACGGCACCAACGAGCTCACCTACCTGGTAATCGATGCGATCATGGAGACCCGCACCTACCAGCCCACCGTATCCATTCGCTGGTGGGAGAGGACCCCGGCCGAGCTAAAGAAGAAGGCCAGTGAGCTGATTGCCATGGGGATGGGCCACCCGTCCAACTTCATGGACGAAGTCGGTATCCAGATGTGCCTCAACCGGGGCTATACGCTGGAGGAAGCGAAGAACTGGGCACCCATCGGCTGCGTGGAGCCCGGCGTCGAGGGCATGCAGTACGGATTAACCAACTCGGGCCAGCTAAACATGGGCGCCATGGTCGAACTGGTTTTGACCAACGGGGTGCACCGCAAGACGGGAAAGAAGCTCGGCCTGGAGACCGGTGACCCGAGGAATTTCAAGACCTTCGACGAGTTCAAGGAAGCGGTTAAGAAGCAGATCTCGTTCTTCATTCACCACCTGGTCATCGCCAACCTGTGCGCGGAGAAACTGCACGCCGAGCTGGCGCCGACGCCCTTCCAGTCTATTCTCACCTTTGACTGCATGGAGAAGGGCAAGGACGTCACGGTAGGCGGTGCGCGCATTAATGTGGGCCCAACCTTCGTTGCCATCGGTGTGGCCGACATCGGCAACTCTCTTGCCGCAATCAAAAAGTTCGTTTACGACGACAAAATCATCACCATGGACGAGTTATGCAAGGCGCTGGACGCAGATTTCGAGGGGTACGAACCACTAAGGCAGAGGCTCCTGAACGAGGCGCCGAAATACGGAAACGATGATGACTACGTGGATCTTTTGGTCGTTGAGATGATGGACCACTTTGCCAAGGAGG
>JACIYD010000485.1 GCA_014360105.1 Clostridia bacterium | reverse complement strand
CGTAATCTCAACCACCGAGGTGCACCGACCCCTTCTGGCTTGGTTGGAAATCCGACCAGGGTTCACTTCGCGGGCAAAATACAGCGGTGGGAATAAGGGGGTGGGGCCCTGCAAGCCGCGCTGCACAACCCGATACTGTGGGATGTACTGTGGGATGGATTAGGTCGGCTTCTGGAGGTTGTATTTTCTCATTTTAGCCACCAATGTGGAGTGGGAGATCCCTAATTTCCTCGAGGCGTCTCTGATTCCTCGTGCCTGGCGGAGCGCCGCCTCCAGCACCTCTTTCTCTACGTTGGCCATCACCTCCTGCAACGAGCTAAGACTGTCAGCAATGGTGGGGTCACGAAGCGCAAGAACGGAGGCCGTCGTCGTTGCGCCTGTTGTGTCAAGCGTGAGGTACTCCGGGAGAAGATCGGGAGTAATTTCGCTGCTCTCACTGGTTAACACGAAGCGGTGCACCATGTTGGCCAGCTCCCGGACGTTGCCCGGCCAAGTGTAGGACAAGAGTATCCTGAAAACTTCCGGTGTGAACTTGCGGTTGACACCGTATTTTCGGCAATAGATAGAAAGGTAGTAGCCCAGGAGTAAAGCGACATCCTCCGGTCGGGTACGAAGCGGCGGCACTTCGAGTGGGACCACGTTCAGTCGATGATAAAGATCAGGCCGGAAACGCTTCTCGCTCACCAGAGAGCGGAGGTCCGCATTGGTGGCGGCCAACACCCGGACATTTATCGATATTCCTCTGGTGCCCCCTAGACGCAGTATTTCTTGGTCCTGGAGGACACGCAAGAGCTTTGTCTGCATTTCCAAGGACATTTCACCTATTTCGTCAAGCAAGAGCGTACCACCATTGGCAGCTTCAAAAAGGCCGGCCTTCCCTCCCGCCCGTGCGCCGGTAAAGGCGCCCGGTTCGTAGCCAAAAAGTTCCGATTCCGCCAGGTCGCGGGGCAGGGCGGCACAGTTAAGCTTGAGAAACGGTCTGGCGTGACGCGGGCTCAGTTCGTGGATCAGTCTGGCAATCAGTTCCTTGCCCACTCCCGTCTCCCCGGTGAGCAAGACGGTGGCATCGGTGGGCGCCACGCGCGCGGCCAGCCTGATCACACGCTGCATGGCCGCGCTGCGATAGACGATCCCCAGCCGCCGCAGCACGGGCGCGGGGTCCGCCGCCACCCCTTCCGGGACGCTGCCCGGGTGCTGTCTCAGTTGCGCCATGTTGCGCACGTTGGTGATCATGTACTCGATCTGCCCCTGTTTGTTCATCAGGGGAATGCTGGTAACCAGCACCGTGTTTCCCGTGCTGATTGCCTGAATGTCGGTGAGTTCGTTTCTGCCGCACCTCGCCCTTTCCGTAACCGCCTGATACTGAAAGATACCGCTTTCGAACAAATGCTTGATGGGCTTATTGAGAAAATAATCGGGCGTTAGCCCCACAACTCTGCGCATGGCTCTATTAACCCAGAGGCCGATTCCTTCGCCGTTGGTGATTAACAATCCGTCTTTCTGCTCGTGAAGGCATTTCTCCAGCTCGTGTGGCGTAAGTTCTACTTTACAGGACCCTCCGTGCCCTCCCTTGTGCCCCTCACGCGTTACCGCAAAGAC
>JACIYD010000484.1 GCA_014360105.1 Clostridia bacterium | reverse complement strand
CCCGGTCCTTGGCCGCCCGTTCTTCGCTTACTACCAGGACGTAAACCTGACCACCATACTCTTTTTTCTTTACCTCTACCCGGGTCTTTTTCTGGTAGGGGTTGGTGGAAGAAGGCTCGCGCCTTACTTCCGTAAATCCTTCTTCCTCTTCAAACTCCTCAAGCCACCGGTCGCGCTCAGCCTGCCTTGCGGCTATCACGTAATGATAGCCCCGGCTCATGATGAGCAAAAGGTTTTCCCGGCTGGCCATGCCCCGGTCCACGACTACCGTGGCCCCCTCTTTTCTGCCTTGCCTCTTCTCTAAGGCGTCGAGCATGGCCCCGACGGTGCCCCTGTCGGCCCGGTTTCCTTCAAAGACCTCGTGCATGATGGGAAAGCCGTCCCTGTCCACCACCAGCCCCACCAGCACCTGTTTGGCATCCGGCCGCTTGTCCCGGGAATAGCCTCGCTTGGCCTCCTCGTTCTTGGGGCACTGCCCCTCAAAATAGGTGGAGGTCAGATCGTAAAGATAGATGGTGCTGTCAAGGTTGAAGAGATTCACTTCCCTTGCCCTGAGCCCCGCCTCGATTGCCTCTTGCGCCGGATACAGCCGGTCGAGGTTGCGGTATAAAGCGTCGTCTCTAAGACTAGAAAGGCTAACCCCCATGATGTCTTCCAGGGCCGTGCTGTTCACCCACTCCGGCATGCCGTGCTCGGCGGCCGGGTTTATGAGCCTGTTGAGCACCATCACTTTGGTCAATTGCCGCGCCTTTTCATTAAGGCCGGCCTCGGCTAAAACTTCCTCCATACAAAGCCTTTCCCAGAACTGGTTGGCGACGTGCACCGGCCCGGCCTCTCTCGCCTCTTCCACCGCCACCGCATCTACCCTTACCTCCACTACCTCGTCTCTTTCCGCCGGGGCTTGCCGCTTCGCTCCCTTGCCCCGCCTCCTTACCTTGGCCACCATCTCCTCCACCAGGGGATCGGGCCCTTCCAAAGAGAGCTGGCCGGCTAGAGCCGCTTCCAGCTTCTTTGCCAGGGCATACCACTTTTCCGGTGGAGCCGGTTCTAAGCTGCCCAAGGAACAAATGGTCCTTTGTCTTGGTCCCTTAGGGGTAGCGACCGACTCCACCAACAGGTAGTTCACGTATTCCTTACCGTTTTTGCCCTTGCGGACGGTTCTGCGGATGTACATGCCACTATCATAGCATATGATATCCACAATGTCAACATAAATATTACCCACTAGTCGTCACTATTTTAGGTTTTCCAATGTTCCCTCTAGAATTTTCAAGGCTTCCAGAGCATGCAAAGGGCAAAAATCCACTGAAACCAGGACCGGGGTGCGGAAGTTGGGTTAGGTTGCGTCGCCTGGTTCGTGGTCTTTTCCATTGCTTTAGCAGGCACATCCTAAGCCGCCGCCTTATCCACTCATCCAGGGCCTTAAGGGTGCTCGGCGTATCTATCAGCCGGAAGTACCCTACCCATCCCTTCAGATAAGTGTTCAGTAGCCGGAGGCGTTGATGAAGCTCGATGCTCCAGTTCCGCTTCGTTATCTGCCGTATCTTGTCCTTGAAGTGTTTTATCGTCTTGGGCGCTAGCCTTATGCGTGGTTCCCGTTCCC
>JACIYD010000483.1 GCA_014360105.1 Clostridia bacterium | reverse complement strand
CTCGGGCCGCGTTGGGTGGAGATCGATACCGACGCCCTGCGCCACAACGTGGCGCAGGTCTTGAGCCTCTTGCGGCCGCCTTGCCGGCTTTTGGCCGTGGTGAAGGCCGATGCCTACGGCTTTGGCGCGGTGGAAGCGGCGCGGGTGGCGCTGGAGGGCGGGGCGGCGATGTTGGGGGTTACCCTGGTAGAGGAAGGCCTGGAATTGCGGGCCGCCGGTATCGGGGCTCCCGTTCTCGTTTTTGCCCCGCCACTGCCCGAAGAAGCCGGGGCGCTGGTCGGCGCGGGGCTGACGGCGACGGTCACCGACGGGGAAACGGCCCGCTGCCTGGCCCGGGCGGCGCGGGAGGTGGGAAGGCGGGCCAAGGTGCACGTCAAAGTGGATACCGGGCTGGGGCGGCTGGGCGTGGCGCCGGCGGGGGTGGTGGCGCTGCTAGGCGAGTTGGCGAGCCTCCCCGAACTGGAACTGGAGGGGCTGTACTCGCACCTGGCGGCCACCGGCCCGGCTTTGCAGGAGCAGACCGAGGTTTTCGCCGCCGTTTGTCGTACGGTCGCCGAGGCAGGCTGGCACGTGCCCCTGCGACACCTCTGTAGCAGCGCCGGCCTGTTGCGCTTTCCTGCCTGCCACTGGGAAATGGTGCGGGTGGGTACCCTACTTTACGGGCAATGGCCGGAAGGCTGCCCGCGAAGCCTGGCGCTGCGCGACCCCTGGCAGGTAAAGGCGCGCTTGCTCCAGATACGGGAGCTGCCGCCGGGTAGCCGTGTCGGTTACGGCGGGGGCTTTCGTTTGCGGCGGCGGCGCACGCTGGGGGTAATCGCCGTGGGTTACAGCGACGGTTTGACCATGGCGCCGGTGAGGCCGCCGGAAAACTGGCGCGAACTCGTGCATCACGTGGGAAAGTCGCTCCTCGGTTTCGGCCGCTGGTACCGGGGCACAGTGGCGGCGGAGGTCAACGGGCGGACGGTACCGCTGGTGGGGCGGTTAAGCATGCAACTGGCGGTACTTGACCTTAGTGCCGCCGGCCCGGTCGTCGTGGGCCAGGAGGTCGTCCTCCGGGGGATGCGGCGCACGGCCGCCTCGGCCCGTCTGCCCCGGCTTTATCTGGCCGGCGGACGGCCGTACCGGCTGCGTTGGCGGCAGGAGTGGCTGGACCTCGCCGCTGCGCGGGACGCCGCCGGCGCCGGGTACGCGCCGCGGACATGCCCTGGTGAAGCGGAAGAGGCAATGGGTCTGCCGGAAGATGCCGGCCGGCAATAGCGTTAGGCAGAAAGGGGAGGTGAAGGAAAATGCGCCGGCAGCGATGGGCCGGCCTGGCCATCCTTTTGGCCGCGGGTGCGGTGCTGTTGGTGGCTTTCTTAATCGGTCCGCGCGGCACGCGGGCGGGCGGCGGGGGAGTGGTGGGGCTGGTCCCCTTGGAAGGTGCCATCGTTGACGGCCAGAGCAACGGCCTCTTGTTTGCCGTGGCGGGCAGTCAGACAGTGAGCGAACAGCTGCGGACCGCGCGAGAGGACCCCGCCGTCCGGGCGGTGGTCTTACGCATCAACAGTCCCGGGGGTAGCGCCGCGGCGGCGCAGGAAATCGCCGCCCCGGTAACGTCCATGGGGCG
>JACIYD010000482.1 GCA_014360105.1 Clostridia bacterium | reverse complement strand
CTCCAGGTGGAATTTCTCCGCCAGCTCCTTGCGCCACTGCTCGCAGAGGTAAGGGGGGCAGAGGACCGCCAGCCGGTTCGCCTCCCCGCGGTCGATTAGCTCCCGGGCGATGAGCAGGGCCTCGATGGTTTTGCCCACGCCGACGTCGTCGGCAATCAAGAGCCGCACCGGCTCAAGCTTCAGGGCCATCAGCAGGGGCACAAGCTGGTAGGCGCGGGGCCGCACCGAGACGCGGGCCAGGCAGCGCAGGGGGCTGGCGCCGTCGCGCAGGGCCAGCCGGGCGGCGTCCCAAAGGAGCCGGGAGGCTACCGCGTCGCCGGCGTCTTCCGGCCTGGGCAGGGGGAAGGTGGCGGGCTCCAGCCGCTCCAGACCCGCCTCCACCAGCGGGAGGTAAACGCCGCAGGTTTCGGCCTCGTCCCCGGCCAGGGGGCGCAGGTACACCACGTCCGGTTCTTTGGGCGGCAGCACCACCCATTCCCGGCCGCGGCAGCGGACAATGCTTCCCACCGCGGGCTTGACGCTCACGAGGTCTTCCTCCCCTCGCCGAAGAGGTCCGAATAGGCCTGGACCTGTTCCTCCAGGTCCCGGTCGTAGCGGATCACCACCACCCGGTAGCCCAGGTCCCTGAGTTCGGCCCGGGTGGCAGCATCCCGCTGCCTCTGCTCGGGCTCGTCATGCACCGCGCCGTCGCAGAAGACGCAGACGTTGGGCTCGTAGAAGAAGTCGGGAATGCAGGGGTAGTTGGCCAGGGGTTTTTGCGCCTCGTCTGGCAGCCGCCGGCCGGTGTGGTAGAGTAGGTCAACCAGGCGGCGCTCCAGTTCCGAACGGGAGTCGGTGAGGGAGCGCAGCCACCGGTAGTGCTCTTCGCGGTCGCGGCTTCCTTTTTGGACCTCGGTGCGGGCGCGGCTAAGGCGTTCCAGCGCCTCGCGCACCAGCCGCCGGTCCAGGAGGCGGTGGTCGGGCTGGTTGGAATAGGAGAGCAGGCAGCGGTAGCAGGCCCGGGCGCAGTCTTCCTCCGCTTGAGGGGCCGTAAAGTGGCAGCGCTCCAGGGCCGCCTTCGCCACCCGGGCCAGGGCTGCCGGATCTTGCACCAGTTGGCGCAGCACCCCCACCCCGCCTTCGGCCGCCTCCCAGTAAAGCACGCCGCGGTGTTCCTTCTCCCCCAGCCGCTCGGAAGCCAGTTCGCTTTCTTCCACCTCGAAGACCACTTCCATGCCCCGCTGGAGGGCGTACTGGAGGCTGGCCAGGAAGTCCTCGTTCCCCTGCCAGGCCGGGTCAAGGGGGTAGGCCAGAAGCAGGTTTTCGGTGTTCCACACCATCAGGCGCACTACCTCGCGGGATCCGGAAGTTACGGGGGCTTCCTCGGTCAGGTCTTCGGGCTCTTCGCCCTCGGGCGCCGGCCGCCATATCTCGCCGGTATCCAGGTCCACCACGAAGTGCTCGCTCTCGGGCCGGTGCCGCCAGCCGTGGTTGACGCGGTAGAGCGTGGCCGAGGGACCGTAAACCAGGCGCAGGAGGGGATTTTGCGCCTGGTCGTAGACCACCGCCTCTATCCGGCGTTCCTGGCCGCCCGGCATTTGGGCGAAGCGGAAATGGGTGGTCACCCGG
>JACIYD010000481.1 GCA_014360105.1 Clostridia bacterium | reverse complement strand
ACCTCGTCCTCTTGTGGCGCTCTTACGAGGCATTCCTCGCGAACCGTTACACCGACCCCGATACCCTCCTGGACCTGGCGGCGCAGCGTCTGGAAGAAAGCCGTCCGTATGCGGGGGCGCTCCTCTGGATTGACGGTTTTGCCGGCTTTACCCCGCAGGAATACCGGGTGCTCGCCGCCCTTTTCCCGCAGGCAAGGGAGGTGACGGTGGCGCTTTGCCTTGACGGCGAGGAGGTGGCCTTGCCGGCGGTAGAAGCCTCCCTTTTTGCGCCCACACAGGAGACCTATGCCCGCCTGAGGGAGCTGGCCGACCGCCTGAAATTGGAATGGGAAGAAGTGCGGCTGCCGGCGCCAGGGGCGTCTCCCGGCAGCGACGGCCGGGGTAAAAAAGCTCCGCCGCCGCGTTTTCGCGAGAAGGCGGCGCTGGCCCACCTGGAGCGCGAGTTTGCCCGGCCCCGGCCGCGCGCCTTCCCCGGCGAACCGGAAGGCCTGTGCCTGGTGGCGGCGCCGGACCCCTGGGCCGAAGTCGCGGGCGCGGCGGCGATGTTGCAGCGGCTCGCCCGGAACGGTTACCGCTACCGGGAGATGGCCATCATCGTACGGCAACTGGCGGACTACCGGCCCGTGCTTGAGCTGGTGCTGCGCGCCCACGGCATCCCCTACTTCCTGGACGCCCGCCGCAGTGCGCTCGCCCACCCGCTGGCGCGGCTCTTGCTCGCCGCGCTCGAAGTGGTGACCGAGGGCTGGTCAGCCGAGGCCGTTTTCCGCTGCCTGAAAACGGACTTCTGGCCCTTTCCGCGCGATGCCATCGACCGGCTGGAGAACTACGTGCTCGCCTGCGGCATTAAAGGCAAAGACTGGCGCCGGGAAGAACCCTGGGCCTTTCCCGCGCCGCCGGGTGCCGGGTGCGCCTGCGGGGCGAAGCCGGCCTATTTTGACGGGCTGCGGCGGCAAATCGTCCGGCTCTTCGGACCGCTGGGGGAGATCAAACCCGGGGCGCGGCTGGCGGGGCGGGCCTGGCTGACCGCCCTTTGGCAACTGCTGGAAAACCTGCAAGCGGCGGCAACCCTGGAGCGGTGGCAGGAAGAGGCGACCGCGCAAGGCGCGCCGGACCTGGCGGAAGAGCACGGCCAGGTGTGGCAGGGCGTGCTGCGGCTCAGCGAGGAACTGGTGGAGGTCCTCGGCGAAGAGTTGCCTACCGCCGAGGAGTTTGCGGCCCTGGTGCGCTCCGGCCTGGAAGGACTTTCCCTCGGTCTGATCCCGCCCAGCCTGGACCAGGTCCTGGTGGGCGAGGTGGAACGCTCGCGCCAGCCGGAACTGCGCGCCGCCTTCGTTCTGGGAGTAAACGAGGGGCTTTTTCCGGCGCGCCTGAGCGAGGAGGGCCTGTTCGGCGATGCCGAGCGCGAAACCCTGAGTGCTTACGGCGTGGAACTGGCCCCTTCCTGCCGGCGGCGCCTTTTTGCCGAAGAATTCCTCGCCTACATCGCCTTTACCCGGGCGCGCCATTTCCTCTGGGTGAGTTACACGCTGGCCGACGCGGCCGGACGGCCGCGTCGGCCCTCGCCCCTAATCGCGCGCCTCCGGCGTCATTTTCCGGCGCTGGCCGAAACGACGCC
>JACIYD010000480.1 GCA_014360105.1 Clostridia bacterium | reverse complement strand
GTGAGGCAACAAAGGCGCAAGCTTTGCGGCAGGAAGTGGAGACGCTGGCACCGGACCTGGCTAAGAGTTACACCGAGATGGCCCAGGTGAAGACCCTGTAGCGCCGCTGGGCCGGGTGGCGAAAGAAGGTGGGCGGTTTGGTCAAAGCCCTGGGTTTCTTACAGGCGATTGAAGATGACTTGAGGCGGGTGGAAGAGGAACTGCAGCGCCTGGTGGCTGAAGCCGGGGTGCCAGTACTCGCTGAGGCCTCAATGCAACTTCTGCGGGCGGGGGGCAAACGGTTGCGGCCGGCCTTCGCCCTCTTGAGCGGCCGGTTGGCCAACGGCAAACCGGAGCAACTGGTGCCGCTGGCGGTGGCCCTGGAATTAATCCATATGGCGACGCTGGTGCACGACGACGTGGTGGACGAGGCGGCCACCCGGCGGGGGCTGCCCACGGTACGCGCCCGCTGGGGCGACCAGCTTTCCCTGCATACGGGCGATTACCTCTTTGCCAAATCGCTCTTGCTCATCGCCGGCTACGAAGACGAACGGATTGCCACTACCCTGGCGCGGGTAAGCGTGCGGATGTGCGAAGGCGAGATCCGGCAGATGGCCTCTTCCTATGACGTGACGCAGAGTTTGCGGGACTACTTTTACCGGATCAAGGCGAAAACAGCCCTTCTTATTTCGGCGAGCTGCGCTCTGGGTGCTTTGGCGGCGCGGGCAAACGGGGAAATAATGCGGCATCTGGGAGCCTATGGTTATTACCTGGGCATGGCTTTCCAGATCACCGACGATATTCTGGATATGGCCGCGACGGAGCAAGAACTGGGTAAGCCGGTGGCGAGCGACCTGCGCCAAGGTGTATTGACCCTGCCGGCCATCCATGCCCTGCGGGCCAGTCCGCGGCGCGACGAACTGGCTGCGCTTATCAGCCGGCGCCGGTTGGAGGAGCGCGAGGTACGCCACGCCCTAAAGCTTATTCAGGACTGCGGCGGCCTGGAGTTTTCGCGGCGGGTGGCCATTTGGTACGTAGAAAAGGCAAAGAAGAGGCTGTCCGGCCTCCCGGGCGGCTGGCCGCTGGAAGCGCTTGAGGCCGCTGCCGATTTTATCGGTACGCGGCAATTCTAATGCGACCGATTTTGCCTTAGGGGCAGGCCGCGCTGGCCGGCGGCAGGCGAGCGGGCGCTGGGGTGGTATCATGGAGGGCGCAACCAAGAACTACTACCCGGTCTGTCTCGATCTCACAGGCCGGGTCTGTGTGGTAGTTGGCGGCGGGCGAGTCGCCACGCGCAAGGTGCGTTCGCTTTTGGCCTGCGGGGCGAAAGTAATCGTCGTCAGTCCCTCACTTACCCCGAGGCTCGCAAAACTGGCAGCAGAGGGAAGAATAGATTACCGGCCCCAGCCATTCCGTTCGACCGCACTTGAGGGGGCGTGGTTGGTGGTCGCGGCCACCGACGATCGCCGGGTTAATGCCGCCGTGGCGGCGGCGGGGCGCCGCCGCGGCCTTTTGGTCAACGTCGTGGACGCGCCCGCAAGCGGCAATTTTATTGTTCCGGCCGTGGTGCGCCGTGGCCCCCTGGTCATCAGCGTTTGCACCGGGGGCACAAGCCCCTTGCTGGCCAAGTACCTGCGGCGCGAA
>JACIYD010000048.1 GCA_014360105.1 Clostridia bacterium | reverse complement strand
ATGGAGGGCGCCTCGGCCGGGAGCCCGCCGGAGCCAGAAGCCTGAGCCTTAGTTCGGCCCGCGAGGCTCACGCCAACGAGGGAGCCAAAGACCGCAAGAGGCAAACTGGGGATAACCCAGGAGGTTATTCATTCTGAGCTTTGTGCCCTCGCCCTCGATGAGCGGGCCGGCTCGCCGCGAGGCGCGAGGTCTTATGCCACAGGCCAAAGACCCTAAGGAGCAAAGTGGGTCGCCAGGATGTGATTTCTTCATTTCCTAGCGCCGGCGCCGCAGGGCTTGGGCAATCTGCCGCGCGGCGTCGCGCCGGGCGATGTCCTCGCGCCGGTCGTACAGCTTCTTCCCCCGGGCCAACGCAAGTTCCACCTTGGCAAGGCCGCGGCTGTTGAAGTAAAGCCGCAGGGGCACCAGGGTGAAGCCGCGCTGCCGTGTTTTGCCGACGAGGCGCCGGATTTCGGCCTTGTGTAGCAAGAGCCGGCGTACCCGCTTGGGGTCGTGGTTGAAGCGGTTTCCCTTTTCATAAGGACTGATGTGCATATTGTAGAGCAGAACCTCGCCCTTTTCCACGCGGGCAAAACTATCCTGTAGGCTGGCCCGCCCTGCGCGCAGCGACTTTACCTCCGTCCCCGTCAGGGCGATGCCCGCTTCCAGTGTCTCCTCGATGAAGTAATCGTGCCGCGCCCGGCGGTTCTCCGCCACCACCCGCACCCGCTCTACCACGAGACACCCTCCTTGACCGGGCCCCTTGTGAGGGCCGCTGGCTTCGTGCCGGTCCCACGGAATGCCAGTTTGCGGTCAGGCGCATGTTGCGGCCTCACGGCACCAGTTCCATATCGATCTGGCGCGCCTCCGGCTCGACCCGCGTAACGCAGACGGTTACCGGCTGCCCGATGCGGTAAACCTTTTTCGTCCGCCGCCCCACCAGCCAGAGCCGCTCGGGCACAAACTCGTAATAATCGTCGTCCAGGGTGCTAAGGCGTACCAACCCTTGAACCGTATTTTCCAGCTCGACGAACAGGCCATAGGCGGTCACTCCGGCCACGATTCCGGGGAAGACTTCGCCGACAAAGCCCGCCATATACTCCGCCTTCTTGATTTCTAGCGCCGCCCGCTCCACCTCTTCTGCCACCCGCTCCCGCGCCGAGGTATGCTCGCCTTCCACCTCCAGCCGGGCGGCCAGTGCCGCCCGCTCTTCCGGAGTCATGCCCCCGTTTAAAAAAGAGCCCAGCACCCGGTGCACCAGGAGGTCCGGGTAGCGCCTGATGGGCGAGGTGAAATGACAGTAAAGGTCGGTGGCCAAGCCGAAATGTCCCAGAGGACGCGGGCTGTAGCGGGCGTGCTCCATCGCCCGCAGGACGGCACTATGAACCAGCCTTTCCTCCGGCCGCCCTGCGGCCCGCTGCAATAGGCGCTGGATTTGGCCGGCTTCGAGCGCCTGCTGGCGCCGCAGGCGGTAACCCAAAGGCTCCAGGATTTCGTTGAGCTGCTCAATGGCTGCGGCGTTCGGCCGCTCGTGCACGCGGTAGAGCAAGGGCGCCTCCAGCCAATGAAGGTGTTCGGCCACCACACGGTTGGCCAGGATCATGAATTCCTCGATGATTTGGTGTGCTAGAGTGTGCTCCACCTTCCTCAGGCCCACGGCCCGCCCCCGCGCGTCCAGCTCCACCTTCACTTCCGGTAAGTTGAACTCCAGAGCGCCTTGGCGCTGCCGGCCCTGCCGTAGCACCGTCGCCAGCTCGCCCATGTGGGTAAGATCCTGTAAAAGGGCACCGTATTCGCGGCGCTCCGCCGCGCCGGCCCCCTCCAGCAAGCCCTGAACCTCCTCGTAAGTAAGGCGCCGCGCCACCCGAACGACCGAGCGGCATAAGTCGTAGCGCCCCAGCCGCCCTTCCCGGTCGAGCTCCATGAGCACGGAAACGGCCAGCCGGTCTTCGCCCGCGTTCAAGCTGCAAATACCGTTGCTTAACTCGGGGGGTAGCATGGGCAGTACGCGGTCGGGCAGGTAAACGCTGGTGCCACGTCGCCGCGCCTCACGGTCGAGGGCGCTATTGGGCGGGACGTAAGAGGCAACGTCTGCGATGTGTACGCCGAGGAGGTAGCCGCCCGCCGCAGTCGGAGACAGGGAAACGGCGTCGTCCAGATCCCTGGCGTCGGCCGGGTCGATGGTTACCAGGCGCCAGGAGCGCAGATCCCGCCGGCCGGCCATCGCCTCTGCCACCACCTCCTGGGGCAGGCGTGCCGCCTCGCGCCGTGCCTGCCGGCCGAACTCCTCCGGCAGTTCGTAGGCGCGGATGAGGGCCCGGATGGCCGTCGCCGGGTCTCCGGCCGGGCCGATCACTTCGGCCACCCTTCCCTCCAGGTCGCCCCGCCCCTCCGGCCAGCGTGTGATTTCCACAATTACTTTATCCTGTAACCGTGCCCGGGCCAGTTTTTCCGCCGGCACAAGCACCGTGCGCCCGACCCGTCTCTCCTCCGGCCGGACGTAGGCGTAGCGCCGGCGCCTTTCCACCACGGTGCCCAGCAGCCGGCGCCGGCCGCGCCGCAGCACCCGCACGACCGTTCCCTGGGGCCGGCGCCCCGCAGTGCGTTCCAGCAGCCGTACCAGGACCAGATCCCCGTGGAGCGCGCCGGCAAGATCGCCTTCCAGGATAAAGATATCTTCTCCGCCACCGTCCGGCACGACAAAGGCAAAGCCGCGCGGCGAAGCTTCCACCCGGCCCACCACCAGGCCCACTTTGCGCGCCGCTGTATAACCACGACGCCGGGTGACCACCACCCGGCCCTCTTCCTCCAACTGCCTCAAGAGCGCAAGCAGATGGGGCAGGTCGCGCACCTTCAACCGGTCCGCCAGCTCCGCCGCCGCAAGCGGCCGCTCTGCCTCTTCCTCGAGGTAACTTAAGATTTCCTGCTTGCTGATCACCGGCCCTGTTTCTATACCTCGCTTTCCTGAAGCATCATTTCCGCCTTTGCTTCCGCGGCCACCCGCCCATCCGGCAGTTCCGCCCAGGCCTGCATCTGGAAAAGACGGTGCCGGCGGTTGATGAGCTCACTGACAAAGCGTACCGGTTGCCCGATGGGTATCGGCTTCTTGAAGCGCACGGCCAGCCGTCCCGTGAGAGCCCGGTAGCCCAACAGTTCCAGGTGCTGCCCCATAACCTCGTCCAAAATGGTACAAATGAGGCCGCCGTGAAAGATGCCGCGAAAGCTTTGGTGCACCTCGCCAGGCACGAAGCTGGTGTAACAGCGATTGCCGTCCACCTCAAAGCGTAGCCGCAGGCCAATGGGGTTATGCGCCCCGCAGGCGAAGCAGCCGCTGTCGCCCATCTCGCCGACCTCCATCAGTATTGCCCCTTTTGCCCCTTACTAGAAAATCGGTAGGGCCGCGGAGTGCTTGAGATGTGCTGCACACCCCCGGCCCCACCGCGCCTCCGGTATCCAAGCACTAGAAAAGAATGCTCAAAAGCAGTGCCGTCGCAAAAAAGCCGATGCCGAGATAGCGGGTGACGTTGGCCAGCAAGTCATCAAGACCTTTCTTTTTCCCAAAAAAGGCCTGTGCCCCGCCCGCAATGGCACCGGAGAGCCCGAAACTGCGGCCCGATTGCAGGAGGACGACGGCAATTAAGGCCAGACAGAAAAAGACATGAAGCACGAGAAGCAAGGTATGCAACGCTTTCCCGCCTTTCGCCTGCACATTTCCCGCATGATTATACATCTAAATAAACAGGCCGGCAAGCACCAGGGTGATGGCGCTGATCAGCTTGACAAAGACGTGTCCCTACATAATCCACAGAGGACAGAGCACAAGTGTTACCGTGGCTATAAGCTTGGCGACGATGTGGAGAGATGGCCCCACCGTGTCTTTTAACGGGTCGCCAACTGTGTCGCCAACCACTCCAGCGGCATGTGCGGGTGAACCCTTGGGAAGGACGTTTCCCGCTTCGTCTCTGAGCTGGCCGTCCTCGATGTATTTCTTGGCATTGTCCCAGGCGCCACCCCCGTTGTTCATAAAAGAGGCCAAAAGGATGGCGGAAAAGGTCCCTACCATTAAGAACGAACCGACCGCTGCCGGAGCGTTGAAGCCGCTTATCCTGAGCTGAGCGAAGATGACGCCAATTGCCACTGGCAAGAGCACAGGAAGCAACCCAGGGGCAATCATTCCCTTCAATGCTGCTCTTGTGGTGATATCGACAGCCCTGGCATAGTCTGGTCGGGAGGTGCCAGCTAAGATCCCGGGGTCAGCTTTAATCTGACGGCGCACCTCCTCGATTATTTTACTTGCCGCACCGCCCACCGACCGGAGTGCCCAGGCACTGAACAGGAAAACCATCATAACAGCCAGCACAGCACCGATTAGAACCTCGGGGATGACCAGGTTTACGTTGAACAATTGTCCCTCTCTACCCTGAAAGAGCAAGACCCTGTCAAAGTAAGCCTGAAAGAGCAGGAAACCAGCCAGCCCTGCAGATACCATGGCATATCCCTTGGTGAGGGCTTTGGTCGTGTTACCTGCGGCATCTAGGTGGTCGGTGACCCTTCTTATGTGCTCGCCAGCTTTAGTGAACTCGTTGATGCCATTGGCGTTATCAGTTATGGGGCCGAAGGTGTCTTCAGCGAGAATGAAAGGACAGGTCATAAGCATGCCCATGGTAGCGATTGCAGTGCCATAAGCGCCGCTTATCCACCAGGGAAGATCGAGCCCGGAAAGGATGCCGAACCAGTAAGTAAGACCTAGCGCAGCGCAAATCACCAGTGTCGTAGGCATTGTGGTCTCGAAGCCGACAGACATACCCGTGACAATGGTTGTCGCCGGTCCGGTACGACAGGCTTCGGCGATGCTTTTTGTTGGTTTAAACCGGGACTCTGTGTAATACTGCGTAATATAAACCACGAGTACACTGGTTACGATTCCAACCAGACCAGCCAGCATCAGCCAGGGCCATCCCTGGCATAAGGGGGCAAAGATTACTTTAGAGATGCCGACCGTCGCTGCAGCGCACAGGACCAGTGCCACATAATAACCGCGGTTCAAAGCGGCCATAGGGTCCTCTTCTTCACTGCGACTGTGCACCGCCAGTATGCCAATCATGCTGGCGATTATGCCGCAGGCACGGATAACGAGCGGGAAGAGCACCCAGCCAATAGCAACCTGCGGAGCGATTCCAGCTTTTATAGAGAGGAGATATAAGGCAGTACCGATTATCATGGCACCGATATTCTCTGCAGCGGTGGACTCAAACAGGTCGGCACCACGCCCGGCACAGTCACCTACATTGTCGCCAACCTGGTCAGCGATAACGGCTGCGTTTCGAGGGTCGTCCTCAGGGATTCCGGCTTCAACTTTGCCTGCGAGGTCTGCCCCCATGTCGGCAGCTTTGGTGTAAATACCACCGCCGAGCTGTGCGAAGAGGGCCACCATGCTGGCGCCGAAGCCGAAGGCAACGATAAGGTGAGGGGCGATTTCCGGGTGTGTCGCTCCCCCGTAGGCGAAGAACATTACCGTTACCCCTAACAAGCTCAGAGTAACGATGAAGAACCCGGAAACAGCTCCGCCCCGCAGCGCTATCTTAATAGCTTGGTTTAAGCCGCGATGTGAAGCCGCAGCACAGCGCACATTCGATTTCACCGCGGTCCACATACCTATAATGCCAGAGACACAGGAGCAAAGACCACCGACAAGGAAGGCTAGCGCTGTTCTCCAACCTAAGCCGAATGCCGAGACCCCCAGCATTTCTAACTCTGCCGGACTGCTCAGCTTGCCAAGGATAAGCCCGATTATCACCGCCACGACCACAGCAGTTATGCCGATGGTCGAGTACTGCCGACGGATGAACGCCCAGGCACCCTCTGCAATCCTGGAATTCACATCCTGCATTGCCGGTGTTCCGGCGTCGGCTCGCAGGATATGGCTTATCAGGGCCAGCGGGAAGAGAATACCAACAGCGCATCCTACTATGACCACCCAGAAAATCCCAGCCATTTGTGCTACCGCTACCTCCTTCTTATTGTGATATTTGTTTTAGAAAAGGCTTTGATTTCACCCCCTTCGCCCGGCAAAGGCCTTGGTTCCCGGGAAAACCGCGGCCTCTTCCAACTCTTCCTCAATGCGCAGCAACTGGTTATACTTCGCCACCCGCTCGCTGCGGGAAGGAGCGCCGGTCTTGATCTGACCCGTATTGGCGGCCACGGCCAGGTCGGCAATGGTCGTATCCTCCGTCTCGCCGGAGCGGTGGGAGACCACCGCGGCGTAGCCGGCCCGCTTGGCCATTTCAATTGCCTCCATGGTTTCGGTCAGCGTGCCGATCTGGTTCACCTTGATGAGGATGGCATTGGCCACACCCGCCGCGATGCCCCGGGCCAGCTTTTCCGTATTGGTAACAAAGATGTCGTCGCCGATCAACTGCAACCGCTCGCCCAGTCTGGCGGTAAGCTCGCGCCAGCCCTCCCAATCGTCCTCGGCGAGGCCGTCCTCCAGGGAGATAATGGGGTAGCGCGCGGCCAGCTCGGCATAATAGTCTACCATTTCGGTACTGGTGCGCCTTTTCCCTTCTCCTGCGAAGACGTAAACGCCCTCGCGGTAGAGTTCGGAAGCCGCCACGTCCAGGGCAAAGAAGATTTCTTTGCCGGGAACGTAGCCTGCCCGCTGCACCGCCTCGACCAACAGGGCAAGGGCCTCTTCGTTGCTCCCCAGGTGGGGCGCAAAGCCGCCCTCGTCCCCCACCGCGGTTTGCAGGCCCCTCTCGCGTAAGATGGCCTTGAGCGCGTGGAAGACCTCCGTGCCCCACCGCAGCGCCTCGCCAAAGCTGGGCGCGCCGGCGGGCGCAATGAGGAACTCCTGGATGTCCAGATTGTTGTCGGCATGCCGCCCGCCGTTAATCACGTTCATCAGCGGTACCGGCAGGTAACGGGCATTCACACCCCCCAGGTAGCGGTAGAGAGAAAGGCCCAGGGCCTGGCTCGCGGCGCGGGCCACTGCCAGGGAAACGCCGAGAAGGGCATTGGCCCCAAGCTTTCCCTTGTTGGGCTGGCCGTCCAGCGAGACGAGCAGCCGGTCGATACCGGCCTGGTCCAGCGCGTCCAAGCCTACCAGTTCCGGGGCGATGGTGGCGTTGACGTTCTCCACCGCCCGTTGGACGCCTCGCCCGAGGTAGCGTCGCGGATCCTGGTCCCGCAGTTCCACCGCTTCATAAGTACCGGTGGAAGCGCCGGCCGGTACGGCCGCCCGGCCTACCACACCGTTTTCCAGGATGACGTCCACTTCGACCGTGGGGTTGCCCCGGGAATCGAGAATCTCTCGGGCTCGCACTTCATTGATGATGGTCATGGATCGGCCTCCTCAAGAAAGAATGAGAGATTGCCCCGTCATCTCGGCCGGCGGCGGCAGGCCGAGCAAGGCCAGAATGGTGGGTGCCACGTCCCTCAAGGCGCCGCGGGGGCGCAGGCGCCTGCCGCGGTGTGCCTCGCTGACCAGAATAAAGGGCACCAGACTCACCGTATGTGCCGTATGCGGTTCGCCGTCCTCTTCCAGCATCATTTCCGCATTGCCGTGATCGCCGGTGATGAGCACCACCCCGCCGCGGGCCAATACCGCCTCGACCACGCGACCGAGACACGTATCCACCGCCTCCAGGGCTTCGATGGTGGCCTGCAACTGCCCGGTGTGGCCTACCATGTCGGGGTTGGCATAGTTCATCACGATGACGTCGTAGCGGTCGGCTTCGATCTGCTCCAGGACGGCGGCCGTCACCTCGAAGGCGCTCATCGCCGGCTGGCGGTCGTAAGTAGGCACCTTGGGCGAGGGAATAAGAATGCGGTCTTCACCCGGGTTGGGCGCCTCGACGCCGCCGTTGAAGAAGAAGGTAACGTGGGCGTACTTCTCCGTCTCGGCAATGCGCAGTTGCTTTTTGCCGTGGGCGGCAAGCACTTCGCCCAGGGTATGCCGCGGCAGCTCCGGCGGAAAGGCGACCGGCGCCTCGATGGTCACGTCGTACTGGGTCAGGCAGACGAAGTGAACGCAGGGGTGGGCGTTGCCGCGGTCGAAACTGCCGAACTCCCGGTCGACGAAGGCGCGCGTGAGCTGCCGCGCCCGGTCGGCCCGGAAATTGAAGAAGATAACCGCGTCGCCCGAACGCACCGTCGCCACGGGACGCTGGGCCTCGTCTTCCAGGACGAGCGGGGCAACGAACTCGTCCGTAACGCCCCGGGCATATGAGCGCTCCACGCCCTCGCGGAAGTCCCTGGCCCGTTCGCCTTCGCCGTACACCAGCGCCCTGTAGGCCCGCGCCGTGCGCTCCCACCGCTTGTCCCGGTCCATGGCATAATAGCGGCCCATCACCGTCGCCAGACGACCCACCCCGCCGTTGCGGCAGTAGTCTTCCAGGCGCGCCAGATAGGTAAGGGCGCTCGCCGGCGGCACGTCGCGGCCATCCAGGAAGGCATGCAGGAAAACCCGCTTGAGCCCATGCCGCCCGGCCAGGTCCAGGAGCCCGAAGACGTGGTCGAGGTGGCTGTGGACGCCACCGTCCGAAACCAGCCCCATCA
>JACIYD010000479.1 GCA_014360105.1 Clostridia bacterium | reverse complement strand
CAAGGCTGTTTTTCGCTTTGATCCCCAAACCCACGAGATGTACCTCGACACCCTCTACCCCGGTATTACCGTGGAGGAGATCAAAAGCTACGTCAACTGGGACCTGAAAACGGCCCCGCAGATCAAGACCGCCCCCCTGCCCACCAAAGAAGAATTGGCCGCCCTCAAAAGGGCCGACCCGGGAAACCTCGTCCTGGGCCGGGAGGAGGCGCGCCGCCAGATCCGTGACATCCACCAGTATGTGGCGATGACGCTGGCGGGGCGGTATGGGGCTCTGCTTTAGGCTTCCACCGTGGAGCGGAAGTATGTGTACGATAGGTCGGGGAAAATGTTGTCCGCCCGTTCGATTTCCGCAAGCCAGGCCGGGTCAAGGGTATGTTGGTCCAGGTCATCCGCCAAACGCCGGAAGCGCGTAAGATGTTCTTTGGTACGGCGCACGGCGTATTCCACCATCGTTCCCGTCTTCATGATGAAGGCCCAGTCGCTGCTCTGGGCGAGGAGCAGCTCGCGCGCCGCCTGGTTGAGGGCTCTTTCTTCCAGGGCCGCAGGCCGGATATAGGTGTTGGCCAGCTCGATCATCCGGGCGGCGGCATGATGCAGGTGGCGGTATATCCAGTCGTTGGCGCCGGAGAGCCAGACGTCGTTATAGCCCTCGTTGCCCCAACTGGAAAGGCAGGGCACCACCGTCTGGTTCACCGGGTATTCCGCCAGGTAGCGTGTGGGCGTGCTGAGGCTGAAGATCTTCTGGTCGTAGGCGATCTTACGGCACAAGAAATCAAGCCACTGCGGCCCCTCGAACCACCAGTGACCGAAGAGCTCGGCGTCGTACGGCGAGACCACCAACGGCTTGCGGTCCATGCGCGCTGCGAGCCACTCGATTTGCCGTTCCCGGTTAAACATGAAGTTGCCGGCGTGCAGGGCGGCTTTTTGCCGCGCATTCTCCGGCACGTAGGGCTCTTTGTGATTCCCCTTGCCGGTGATGCGGTAGTATTTGAAGCCCGTGTCAACCCGTAAGCCCGAGGGGTGAACGTAAGGCTTGATGTATTGCCAGTCCAGGTCGTGGCCGATGTCGCGGTAGAACTCGCGGTAGTCGTAATCTCCGGGATAACCCTCCTGGGCGCTCCAGACCTGCTTTGACGATTCCGGATCGCGGCCGAAGGCGGCCACCCCGCTGGGACAGTAAACCGGCGCAAAGACGCCGTAACGGGGCCTGGGCCGGGCGAAGAGAATGCCATGGGTATCGAGGAAAAAGTAGCGCAGCCCGGCGCCGGCCAGGATGGCGTCATCGCCGGGATTGTAAGCGCACTCCGGCAGCCAGATGCCCGCCGGGCGCCGCCCGAAGAGCTTGGTATGGAAGTCGGTGGCGATCCGCACCTGGGCCCGCACTACCTCCCTTTGAAGCCCCAGGAGCGGCAAGTAGCCGTGGGTGGCCGCGCAGGTGATTAACTCCAGGTGGCCGGCGCGTTCCAGTTCGCCAAAGGCGGCGACTAGATTATCGCGGTACACCTCATGGTAGAGGTGATAAACACGGCGCAGGCGTTCCTGGTACATCCGGGCCAGGGGGGCGAAACGGGGATCCCGCCTGGTGCGGAAGACTTCCTTCTCCGCCAGTTCCTGCAAGCGA
>JACIYD010000478.1 GCA_014360105.1 Clostridia bacterium | reverse complement strand
GGGTCGCCGTCGCGGTAAAGGAAGACCACTTCCGTAATGGTATCCTCGATAACGGTGGATGGGTTTTGCGGCAGGAGCCGGTGTGCCTTCCTCGAAAGTCCGCCGCCGCAGGGTTTATAACGTGGCAACGGCTTCTTTTCCAGCAAAAGCACGCGCGCACCGCCCTGCGCCAGGTGAAAGGCGGCGCTGGCGCCCGCCGGTCCGCCGCCCACCACCACCACGTCCCAGGTCGTGGTGCTGCTCATCGCCCACCCCCCTTGGGGAAGGGTTCCGCTTACTGCCTTAGTTTGAGCTTAGCAGGGACAAAACATAGCGTCAAGGCGGCAGGCGGATTAACGCCGCTTCTCCGCCGCTTCCTCGCCGCTCGACTCTAGCCGTAGCGAAACCACGTCTTTTGCGGGCGGGAACCGCCGCGGCCGTTGCTTCCTGGAGCGGTTGCGCGCTCGGCAGCCATGCCGCTAGTAACCGCCTCGGGTATGGCGCTCTCGGCCTCGCCTCCGCCCCCGCTTTCGCAAAAAACTCGCTTGCTGCGATGCTGAGAGTCTCGCGCTGGGAGCCAAAGACCGCCCGGCAAAAACCTCGTGCCTTTACTCCAGGCGGCGGGCCAGCGGGCGGACAAAGGGAAGGGCAATTAAGGCGGTGATAAGATTAAAGAGGAGGTGGGCGTTGGCCACCTGGCGCGCCGGCGAAAGGCCGGTGAGACTGACCAGCGTCGCGAAGGGATCGAGGCAGGGAAGGAAGATGACGGCACCGCCCAGGTTAAGGGCCAGGTGGGCGAGGGCGACGCGGCGGCCCGCGCGGCTACTCCAGATGGCGGCCACCAGGGTGTCGGCGCAGGTGCCGACGTTACCCCCCAAGACAAGGGCGATCGCCTGGGGGAGAGCGAAGAAACCCTGGTCGGCCAGCGTCATCACCGCGGCAGTAAAGATGGTGCTGCTCTGGATGAGGCCGGTTGCCAGCACGCCGGCGAAGAAGGCGCGCGGGGCGGTGTCAGTCCAGTGAGTAAGGAGCCGGGAGAAAAAGGGAAGGGCGGCCAGGGGGGTAAGCGCCCGGCTCAGGAGGGCCAGCGCGGAGAGAAGAAGGCCGAAACCGGTGAGACCCAGGGCGAGGCGGCGCCACCGGCCCCGCAAGACCGCGGCCGCCGCCGCGCCCATTCCGGCTAGGGGGAAAGCGAAGCGCGTGAAATCGAAGGCCAGGAACTGTACC
This sequence comes from Clostridia bacterium, assembly GCA_014360105.1. Lineage (GTDB taxonomy): Bacteria > Bacillota > DSM-521 > Neomoorellales > SLTJ01 > JACIYD01. Next base: position 420 of record JACIYD010000478.1, on the reverse strand, counting down.
GTGGTACAGGTGCCGACGTTGCTTCCGAGGACCACGCCCAGGGCGTTTTGCAGGGGTAGGAGCCCCGCGCTGACCAGGGCAACCGTGGCAAGGGTGACGGCGCTGGAACTGTGGACGAGGGCCGTCACCACCAGGCCGACGAGGAGGGCGCGGGTGGGGGTGGCGGTGGCCCGCAAGAGCAGGCGTTCAAGCCGCGCCGGTGCGGCCAGGGAAAGATTGCCGGTGAGCCGTAGGCCGAGAAAGAATGTAAAGAGACTTACCGCCAGCCAGCAGAGGGCCGCTCCCACGAGGCACCATCCTTTCTTCTCGGTTCTATTTACGGTGCGGGGAGCGGTTTTAGTCCGGCTGCTTGTCCCGCAGCACGCCCCGGTTACCGGCAAGTATGGCGAAGCGCAGCAGGAGTCTGCTCTTGGATCGCGA
>JACIYD010000477.1 GCA_014360105.1 Clostridia bacterium | reverse complement strand
CTTACGGGAAAACGGTTCGGCTTGTTACGCTGCGGCCGGATGTTGCGCCCCGTACGAGATTGCTTTGCGGTGGCGGCGGCCCGCTCACGAGGCGCTCCGCCGCGCCCGGTACTCGCGCCAGAGGGCCTCACGGTAAGCGGGCTCATAACCGGGCGTAACGTAGTTGCGCTGTTTGACACGGGCAAGCAACTCGTCCTTGATGCGGTCTTCGTCCTCCAGGCCGAGGCGCCTTACCTCCGCCAGGATCTCGTCCAGCCCGAGCAAGCCGACCTGGTCCCCCTTGACCTCGATAACCCGTACGCCGGGGATGGGGCCGCAACAGCCGCAACCCAACGGTGCAGCGTGTCCGGCGCGTCTTGTCGGAACCCGGTAGCCGAGGTCTTTCTCCTCTCCTTCTCCGCCTTTTGCCGCTTCCCTGCCCTGCGGTTTGTCCCCTGGCGACAGACACCCGGTCCCCGCCGCTTGCTCCCGGTGCTTGCCGCCACGGAAGAATCGGGTAAACCAATCTTTCCTCTGGGCCATCCTGATCCTCCTTCGAAATGCCAATGTCTGGGGCTGAGGCCTGGGTAGGCTTGCGCGACGGCAAGCCGATGAATGCTGTGCCTCGGGCTTCCGGCGGGCCCGCAAAGTGTACAAACGGATGGACACGATTACGTGCCCAGAGGTCCAGGGGTTTTCCTGAGCTGCGTTTTTATTTTCTCAGGTTTTTCAACCGTTAACCGTTTCGTAACCCTTTGGCGGAGAGGAGATAGTAGGATGCAGCCAGAATAAGAAGAGCAAAGGAGTGGTTTTCGTGCCCCGCTCAAAGAGCTTCTTTGCCTTAATCATGGGAGCAATCTTTTTTCTCGGCGGTTGCCGCCTTCCCAGCCCGCTGGCTGCCATCAGGCCACCTGAGGTGGCCGGACGGGTGGATGAAGTGGCCAAAGCGGTGCAGGAATTGCTGGCACCTGGCCAAACCGTGGCCGAAGTTCGGCCGCTACAATCCCCGGATGGCGAAACCGGGCGGCAGGCGGCCATTGCCGCGGAGGACCTGGACGGAGACGGCCGGACCGAACTGGTGGTGGGTTACCGGGACCCGGAGCAAGGGAACGGCGTTTTTATCGCCCACCGTACCCCTCAAGGATGGCAAAAGGTCTGGCAGGAGAGACTCGGTCCCCCCGGACTGGACGTCCTCGAGGTGGAAGACCTGACCGGCGACGGCCGGCCGGAGGTTATTATCGGCGGCATAATCGGCGCCTCGGCGGGCAACCACCTGAAAGTATTGACTTATGCTCCATCAGAAAAGGATGGAACTCCCCCTTACGCCACCCTTTGGGAGAACGGTTATCACCGCCTGGAAGTCGGCGACTTCGACGGGGATAACCGCCAGGAAATTGCCCTCTGGCTCAAGGATACCGGTACGGCCATGGAGGTGGAGGTTTACCGCTGGGCACCGGCGCTGCTTTTCCCCGCCGGGTTTTACGAGGCGGAAGATGCCTATACCTCCTACTTCCCGCGCGTGGTGGACTATTATCAGGAACAAACACAGCGCCTGCCCGACGCCGGCGTTCTCTGGTACCACCTGGCCCTCAGCCTGGTGCGGGCGGGCCGACCGGCGGAAGCACTGACCGCCGTCGAAAAAGGGACGGCCCTCAAGGCGGA
>JACIYD010000476.1 GCA_014360105.1 Clostridia bacterium | reverse complement strand
GTGCCGCCGGGTGAATCGAACCGGCCAGGCGCACCACGAGGCGATCGAAGCGTACCTGGCGTTCCGGATGGGTCTGTACCCGCAACAACCCGCGTGTCGGGTACTTGGCCCGGCTAAGGAAGTCGCGCTCGCTCCTTTCCCAGACGAGATCCGCCTTATCCGTACTGGCCAGCACCTCTTCCCCCTTCGCCCAAAGCACCGGGCGGATGGGCTTCCAACTGTACAGCCGTACGCCGGCGATCTGGCCGAAGATGACGGTGTGCTCTCCGGCAAAGACCCTCCCCCATTGCATCCCGGTAAGCAGCTCAGGCAGAGAAAAGTTGCTTGCCCGGTGGTCGTGGTAACCGATGCCGCGGAGCCGCGTCTGCTCCCTTCCCATCGCCAGCGTGCCTTCAACCTCCGCCCGGGGCAGTGGCACACACCAGCGCAAGGTCTTCAGCCCCTTGTCGCCGTAGCCGATAACACCACGGCCGGGGACCCAGGGAGGTAACGTTGGCCGCAAAGAGAGGTCGAGACTGATTTCTTTTAGGGCGACGCGCAGCCGGTAGCCCTGATCCGTGGCCTCAACCGTACCCGCCGGGAGGTGCAGGGCACAGCGATCCTGGGCGGCGTCAAAAACGGCCGGGCTAAAGGTTTCTTCGGCGAAGCGCGCGGGACGGCCGGGCCAGGAAACACCAAGCCGCAGCCAGGGGCGAAGTTCGCCCGGCAGGAGCAGTGGATCTTTGGTGCCGACGGCGAGCTGTACCAGGTGCCCCTCTTCTCCCATCACTTCAAAGAACCAGGTCTCGGCGGTAAATGCGTCTGCCGGCGGATGAAAGGCGTCAAGCTCTTCCGTATAACCGGCATCCGGTTCCTGGACGAAGTCTGGATTCTCCCAAAAGGAAAAAGTGCTTTCGCGCATGATCCCTCCCCTTCCTCGCGCACGACTCTCCCCCGCGAAGCTCCACTTGCGGGGGCCTGGGTTCGCTCCCGCGGCTCCCCCCAAGATGTTCGCCGCCGCGGGCCGAATCCCTGCCCGGTGCTAACTCACCATCGTTTCCCACTTGCCGCAGCGGTCGCCCCAGCGGGCAATGAGATGTTTGCCCACCTTGATATTAACTACCTCGCAGCAGTTGGAGCAGCCTTTGCACTCAAAACTGCTCGCCCGGAAATCCATCTCGCTTACGGCAAAGCCACGGAAGCTCGTCCGCTCCCGTTGCTGCATTGCCTCCTGCGCCAGCAGGGCGGCGCCGATCGCACCCATCACGTCGAAGTAGGGGGGCACGATGATTTCCAGGCCGAGCGCCTTGGCAAAGGCGGCGCGCAGTCCCAGGTTGGCCGCCACCCCGCCCTGGAACACCACCGGCGGCAGAATCTCCTTGCCCTTGCCTACGTTATTCAGGTAGTTGCGCACCAACGCCTCACAGAGGCCGGCGACGATGTCCTCCAGGTTGTGGCCCATTTGCTGCTTGTGAATCATGTCGGATTCGGCAAAAACCGTGCACCGGCCGGCAATGCGCACCGGCGAGGTTGATTTGAGCGCGAGGGCGCCGAATTGCTCGATGGGAATGTTGAGGCGCGCCGCCTGCTGATCGAGGAAGGAGCCGGTGCCTGCGGCGCAAACGGTATTCATCGCGAAATCCACCACGCTCCCGTCTCGCATGATAAT
>JACIYD010000475.1 GCA_014360105.1 Clostridia bacterium | reverse complement strand
TTGGCGGCGCGCCTGGAGGAAATGAGGGATTTTCTTCCTGCGAGATAAGGACGTGCTTTATACAACGAATGCATAAAGTATAGGCGAAAATGAGCGGTGTGGAAGCGGTGCAGAAGCGGTGGGAGTGGCGAAATAGCAATAGCGATATGGAGGCCCATGATGCATAGTATACCAAAAAATGGTAATAAGTCGCAAAAGATCTGCGGAAGAAGAGAAGGAAAAGCGACCCTCTCGCGGAATATTTTTTTAAACCGCCATCGGGCCTTTTCCTGACTGCTTACACCAAAGCCCGGCCCGCAGGCCGGGCTTTGCTCTGTGGGTACGAGGGGCACTACGGGGACCGTGAGGCTCAATGTTTGCCGTGTCTCTCGCAGAGCCGGACCAGGGTGCTGGCGATGGCCTCTTTCTCCGGCTCGTTGGCGACCTCCCACATTGCCTTGAGGACGCGGTTTTCCGGCACGTCAGGGTCAACGGTAGAGTACAGGTAATTCCCTACTTCAACGGCCGACCGCTGGATCATATCCGGCGACATGCCCAAGGCTTTGGCCCGGTCCAGAGCGGTAGAAAGAGTATTGACCCATTGATCAAAGGTAGTGACCTCCATGCATAGCCACCTCCTGCCATTATTCTGTGCCGCTATACCGTTTCTTAAACAAGGAAGCTTAGGGGGCAAGCGAGGCGAAGAAGGGCTGGCCCTCATATCCCTGGCCATTATCCTGGAAGACGGCCGGCCGGTCTTCTACACGCAAAAGCGGGTGGGCCGGAACGGGTGCGTTTTTGCCGTGTACAAGTGCCGCTCCATGGTCAAGGACGCGGAAAAGCTTACCGGTCCCGTGCTGGCATCCGAGGACGACCCGCGGGTGACCCGCGTGTGACCCGCGTGGGCCGTTCCTTTGGTTTAACTTTTGCCGCAAGGTGGCAGGAAAGACGGGGGTATGCGCGGGCGGAGGCGGGCGCCGCCAAGGAAAGTAATAAAGGGGGAAATGAGTTTGCGTATCTTGGTGACCGGTGGTGCGGGTTTTATCGGTTCGCATGTAGTGGACGCTCTGTTGCGCGCGGGCCACGAGGTAGTTGTCGTGGACAACCTCAGTACGGGGAAAAGGGAGAACATCAACCCGGCGGCCCGGTTTTACGAGATGGACATCTGCAGTCCCGCCCTGGCGGCCGTTTTTCGCAAGGAAAGCATTGAGGTGGTGAACCATCACGCCGCCCAGATCGACGTGCGCCGTTCCGTGGCCGCGCCCGAAGAGGACGCCCGCATCAATATCCAGGGCCTACTCAACCTGGTGGAAAATTGCCTGCGTTACGGCGTCAAGGGAGTAGTGTTCGCCTCTTCGGGTGGCGTCGTGTACGGGGAACCGGCAGAGTTGCCGGTGACCGAAAGTTTTCCGAAGGGACCGCTTTCGCCCTACGGTGTGAGCAAGCTCACCTCTGAGTATTACCTTTACTGCTTTGCCCGAACCCACGCACTTCCTTATGTGGCCCTGCGGTATGCCAACGTTTACGGACCGCGGCAGGATCCTCACGGCGAGGCGGGAGTGGTAGCCATTTTCGGACAAAAAATGTTACGCGGCGAGACGCCCACCATTTACGGGGACGGGAAACAACTGCGGGATTATGTTTACGTTGACGACGTGGTACAGGCCAACCTCCTGGCTTTGGA
>JACIYD010000474.1 GCA_014360105.1 Clostridia bacterium | reverse complement strand
GTAGGAGGTTGACCGGGACAAAGCAGATTGATTCCTCCTTTAAGGTTTTCCTGCAGATCCGGGTGACGTAAATCCACTCCCGTATCGATCAGACCCACTTTCACCCCGCTACCCAAGCTGCGGGACCAGGCCGCCGGCGCCTCCACCCGCGCCACGCCCCAAGGGATCTCCTCGGCCGGTTGGCCGGTCCCGCAAAGGGCGACGGTGCAATCGTCTTCGACGGCAGTCACCTGGGGATGCTTTGCCAATGTTTCTAGCCGTGCCTCCCCGGCCGGGAATAAGGCCACGGCGGCATCGGCAATGGGAAGCGTTTTCGCCAGGCGCCCGCCAAAACCACGCAGCACAGACTCGTATGAAGCAGGATCGAGGCCCGGCCGGAAAACGACGATCTTGCGCCACGGCCCCGACCCCGCCTGCGTTTTCGCAATGGCGGCAAGAAGCGCCAGATACCACCAATAGGCCAAGACCCAGAGCGCCACCTTTCTTCCCTCCTTTGCTATTTAGGTTATTCGGGCGTCGCTATTCGGTGATGGATGGGACTGGTAAGTGTGTCCCGAGCGGCAACGAGTCACGGGGCTGCCCTGGGCGATACATCTTTTTCCAGACGCGCCTTCTTAGCCACGGCTAAAGCGTGCCTCGCGCCGACGCCAGGCGTATCTACGTGCAACCGGCGTTGCCTACCGAGATCCTAACGCAGGAGCCGGTCCGCACGCCTTCTGGCAGCTTGACCTTGCCGGGACGAAACCGGGCCAAAGGGGGAGTCGGGTAAAAAGGCTGCTGGCGTGCTTAAGGAGGAGAGAAAGGGAAATGCGTTTTGCCGTGCGGCCTGAAACAGCATACCGGTAACTGGCCCGGAAAGACGGCGGCGCTCAAATGGGGCGTTTATCGCCACCGGCGAGAATCAGAGGCCGAAAGCAAATCCCCGCGGAACCCTTCGAGGCTGTTGTTGAGGAAGTACTCTTCCCGCTTTTTAGTCTCCGGTGGTAGCGCGGGAAAACGCACCAGCAAGGGGTCTCGCTCCAGCAAAGTCGTGCGGACAAGATCAAACCAGGCCCTTTCGTCAACCGCCCGGCCAAGCAAATCCGCCGCTACTTCCCGCCAGAGAAAGAGCTGGGCGCGGTGAAGGGTGAGAATCTCCCGCGCTTTGGTGTTGGCCCCGTAATGGCCGTGGCAAAGGAGGGTCCCCTCCAGGTTGAGATTAAGCAGCTTGTCCAGGGAAGCCACCGCCTCTTCGAAGAAGAAACGCGGCGGCGTGGCGGGCCGCAGGTAAAGGCCGTCTACGTTCCGGTGGACCCCGGCCGCCTCACCGACGAAGAGGATGTTCCGGTACCGGTAACAGACATGATGAGAAGCATGCCCGGGAGTCTCGATCACCTCCACGTACGGGACGCTTTCTACCAGATGGGCATGTGACAGCGGCCGCGGCCGCCCGTAGTACGGGGCGAGCTCCTCCATCACCTTAAGGCTCGCTTCCCACAAGGCCTCGGGGGCCACGAGATGCGGCCGGCCCCGGGGGTGGGCAAATACTTTGGCCTCGGGAAAATGCTCCAGCAGATGTCCCGTCCCCCCGGCATGATCCAGGTGGACATGGGTCAAGAGCACGTAATCGAGGCGCTGCACACCCAATTCCCTTAGGGCCTGCACCAGATGGGGGATGCTGGCCATGGG
>JACIYD010000473.1 GCA_014360105.1 Clostridia bacterium | reverse complement strand
TGAGATCCTTGATAAAGATTTCTCTTTCACCTTCGGTAAGGTCGCTGTATTGGCGCACGAAGGTAAGGTATTCCTTGGGCATGAAGGCCACCACCCTTTCTGGTTAGGTTAGCCCGTATTCTTGCCAGCGGGCAAGAACCTTTTCTCTGGTCGTCGGCGAGTAAATGTCTTGGAAAGAGGCCCGCACCGGGATGACCTCCCGCGGCCATTCCTCGGGCCAGGTGGCGTCAAAGGCGACGAAGGCTCCCTTGAGCCGGCGGCGCTCCTCGGCGCTGTAGCAGGGGGTAAGGGCGTTGGCCCGGCCCTCGTGATAGTCGACCAGCATGCCGCGGCCCGGGTGGCACTTGGTGGCAAAGGCGTGCAGTACCTGGCCCATGTTGAAGACGTCCACGTCTTGATCGACGACGATGACTTTGTTCACCATGACGCGGCGGGCGGTGAAGAAGTCCAGCACCTTGCGCGTTACCCGGGTACCTCCCTCCCTGACCCCTACGATGACCAGGTGGGTAACTCCCTCAGGCGGGACGTAGACGTCGGTGACCGGCACGCCGCGGCGCTCCAGCCCCTTCTTCATGCCCACGGCGGCGGTAAGGGAGGCGGCGATGGAGCTGTCGTCCGGCGGCACGCCCAGGGTGGTCATCGTGAGGATGGGATTATTGCGGTAGGTAATGGCTTTGACCCGGAAGGCCACCCCTTCGGCCATGGTGCCGCTGCGATATCCCGGGTACTCGCCGAAGGGCCCGTCGGGCACAATGATGTCCGCCGGGATTTCGCCCTCGATGACGATTTCCGCGTGGGCGGGGACTAAAAGGTCGCTGGTCTCGCACTTCACCAGGTCCACCGGCTCACCCCGCAGGGCGCCCGCCACCTCGGCTTCGTCTTCCCCCGGCCGCACAGGGGCGGTGGCCACCATGTGGCAGACGGGTTCGGCGCCGATGACCAGGGCCACCGGCATGGCCTTGTTCTGCGGCAGGTACTTTTCTTTCATTATCAGCGCCAACTGGCTGGTGGCCTGGGGCCAGCCGGCAAGGAAATTCTTGTTGTGCACCATGAAGCGGTACATGCCCCAGTTGGTCCAGCCCGTCTCGGGGTCCTGGCAGACGACGATGTCCCAGGTGCCGATGTAGCGGCCGCCGTCTCCCTCGTGGAGCATGGGCGCCGGCAGGCGGTAAAGGTCGACCTCGTCGCCTAAGAGGACGTTTTCCTTACAGGGAGCCTCGCTGCGGTCCACAATCCGGGGTTTGATTCTGTTTTCTAGGCGCTTCTCGTACTCCCGGTAGATCTCCCGCACCGGGGTATCGGGCGCCAAGCCCAGGGCGATCGCCACCCGGCGCCAGGTGCCGACCGGGCCGTTAAGCAGGGTGAAGCCTTCCGGGTAGTCCTTGACTCTTTCAAACCAGAGACAGGGCCCGCTCTGCTCAAAAACACGGCGGCTGACGGCGCCGGCCTCGACGTCCCAGTCTACCTCCTTTTTGATGCGCACCAGATCGCCCGTTTTTTCCAGGGCGGCGATGAATTCCCGGAGGTCGCGAAAGGCCACCGTCCAAACCTCCTGCGGTCGCATTGCTGCATGGTGAATGCGCTTTTAAGTAGCTCGGTACTACTGGGGCCAGCTGTATCTATTTGAACGAAGCGTTGCAAGTTTCATGCCAGAGCAAAAATGTAGCTATTTTT
>JACIYD010000472.1 GCA_014360105.1 Clostridia bacterium | reverse complement strand
CTTTTCTCAATTAAGCTATTGGCCCACGGAATCTTTAGTTATTTTTGTTACCCTACTCTCGGGCATCCCGGGGCCGCGCCCAAACTGATCTTCCCCAGCAACTACTGGTAAAACGCAACCCATTTTGCGCCCTTTGAGGAGGAGAGCGTATGGCCGAAACGGGTCTAAAAAAGTCGTCGATAAGCCTCTGGGGTGCCATCGCCGCCGCGACCGGTATCGTCGTGGCCTCGAACACCCTCGTTTCTCTGGGACAGGGTTTTGGCGTGGGAGGCGGCGGCTTCCTCTACGCCATGATTCTTGGCTTAATTCTCAACCTTTTTATTGCCTTCACCTTTTGTGAACTGGCAACTCTTATTCCGCGGGCAGGCGGGATCAACCACTATACCCTCCCTGCTCTTGGCCCCTTTTTTGGCATTTTTGCCATGATTGCCGGTTACTTAATCGTTTCTATCTTCTCGGGTGGTGCCGAGACCGCGATTCCTGGTATCGTCATCAGTGAAGTCTTTCTGCCGAATGTTCCGGCCAAGTTGATTTCTACCGTGCTCATTATCATTATCATGCTCCTTAATATCAGGGGTGCCGAGTTTTATAGCTGGAGCCAGATCCTCTGCACCGCAGCCATGATTCTCTCCCTGGTCATTCTGGGGGTCGTTGGGCTGGGCGGTGCCGCGGTTTCCGCGCCTCTGCCCTCAGCCGGAGGGCCGTTCAATCCCATGGGCCTCGCCGTCTTTAGCCTCACGGGGCTGGGCTTCTGGCTTTTTGTCGGTACCGACCTGGTATGCCCGCTGGCAGAAGAGATCGACCGACCGCAAAGAAACATACCGCTGGCCATGATTACTGCCTTGGCAATCATTCTTATCGCAAAGACGCTCTTTGGGTTTGCCGCCATCAAGTATGTGCCTCTCGACACCCTGGCGGGCTCTCCGATGCCGCATGTCGTCGCGGCGGAAGCTATCCTGGGTAAGGCCGGAGCCCAGTGGATGGGGATTATCGGCATCTTGGCAAGCGTGAGCACGCTGAACACGCTCATTGCCGGGATCCCGCGCATGCTATACGGAATGGCGTTGGAAGGCCAGATGCCGGCCTGCCTGGGCTGGTTACATCCCCGCTACCGGACGCCATGGCTGTCGATCATCATCACTACCGCCGTCTTCCTGACGCCGGTACTGGTGGGAATAAGCACCGCGGCCCAGATCGTCACCTACATCCTCGCCGGCTGCTTTATCTGGCTGGTGACCTACATTATTGCCCACCTTGACGTGATTATCCTGCGGCTGAAATATCCCCATGCCCCGCGACCTTTCCGGTCGCCGCTGTGGATCTTACCGCAGATCCTGGGGATTTTAGGCATGATTTACATGATGCTCAACATCTTCCCCGACCCGGTGATGCGGGGCCAAATTTACCGGATCGCTCTTTGGTTCCTCATTCTTACTGCCGCCTGGTCGGCGTTCTGGGTAAAGGTTGTGATGAAGCGGGGTCTGCTGTCCACGGTTCCATTAGAGAAGCTAACGCAGGAGCTAACAGAGGCGGACAAGAAGGAGGGATTGGTAGAGGCAGAAAGCATCAGGGTCTAAGCAGGGCAAAGCGGCGGGATGCCCGGCGAGCAAGCGGAACGGATTTGGGTCTAAGGGTCCTCGTCACGCAAGACAATTAGAAGTTCAACACAATTGGAA
>JACIYD010000471.1 GCA_014360105.1 Clostridia bacterium | reverse complement strand
CCATAGACAGTTTAACGGGACAGAAGGGGATAATGACCGCCTAGAGTTCCTCGGACAGTCTGCGGATCGGGGGTTGCTAGGGTCCGATCGCGCTCTCGTGTTCGAGTGGCTGTGTTTCGGTAGGCTGCCTGCGGATCGCCGGTTCCTGGATACCTTGTGGCCGTTATTTCGTTATGCTAGAATAGCCTGGAGAAAGAGAAGGGTGGCGCTCCTGCTGCCGGCAGGCATTCAAGGGGCCACCCCGCCTGGCAAAGATGGTGGGTATGGAATCACGGGAAATAGAGGCGTATGCCAAAGCTTGGCAAGAGCGGTGGCGGGAGGAGGAAAAGGGCGAACGCCGCCGGGCTAACCTGGCGCTGGCAGCGGCCCACCAAATGGCTACTTTCCTGGCCGGCGAGTATGGGGTTAGCAGGGTATGGCTTTTTGGTTCCCTGGCCCTTTACTTCCAGGGGCTGCGGGAGTTCCGCGCTGATTCGGATATTGATCTGGCCGTAGAGGGCCTAGTCCCGGAACAGTACTTCCAAGCAGGCGCCCGGCTAGAACAGTTAAGTGATTTCCCGGTTGATCTAATATCTATGGAAGCCTGCCGTCCAAGGGTGCGGCAGCGGATCCTGGAAAAGGGGATTCTTTTGTATGAAAGGGAAGGAACGCCTGCTTACCCTTGCCACGGAGATTGAGGACGGGCTCGCCGAACTGGAAGAGATTATGCTAGAGGCCCGCCAGGCCCTTACTACCCGCCGGGCCAGCATGGAAGAAGGGGATACCTTTGCGTTGCGGGCTATGGGCAGTATTCTCCATGATTTCTATACCGCAGTCGAGGATATCTTTCAGGCGATAGCTACGGAGGTTAACGGCAGCCTTCCCCGGAGGGAAGACTGCCACAAGAGGCTCCTGCACTCTATGACCCTTGATATTCCACAAGTGCGGCCGGCCGTGGTTTTACCGGAATTAGAGGTCCAGCTCGATGCCTACCGCCGCTTCCGCCACGTCTTCCGCAATGTTTATGGCCACCACCTAGAATGGTCGCGTATGGCCGGGTTGCTGGCTGGCCTAGAGGATACCTACGCCCGGTTGGTGGAGTGCCTGCGCACCTTCCAGAAGTTTCTAAGAGGCGTGGCTGGAGCCTGACCTTGGACCCGCCGTCGCCCCAACGTGGCGGCGTTATTACGGTGAGGCAGGCGCAGAAGATCAAGCGCAAGCGGGAGGGCGCCAGCATCAGCTACCGGCTGACCTACGGCACGCTGAAGAGCAAGACCGGCAGGCGGAGCGTGGACATCCCGCCGGCCCTAGTGGAACTCTTGAAGAGGCACAAGCTGGAGCAGAAGAAGGATAGGTTGGCTTTATGCCCAGCCTACCAGGACAACGGCCTGGTGTGCTGCCTTCAGGACGGCAGGCCGATAAGAAACGACTACTACGCCCACCTGTTCCCCGACGCCCAAAAAGAAGCGGCCAGGAAGACCGATTCCCTTCTGGCCGACAAGCTTACCTGAAAAGATTTTCTCACGTTTTTCTCACATACCGGGTTTCTCTGTTGAACGGCAAGGTTTTCCATCCCCGAAAGCCTTGCCATTTCTTGCTTTCCTGGAGCTGACGGCGGGATTCGAACCCGCGGCCTGCGCATTACGAGTGCGAAAAAAGCCATTTTTCCAGGTTGAGCCAGCTTGCAAAGCCTTGTCC